>NZ_JAVHZD010000016.1:0-187137 GCF_031119615.1 Paraburkholderia sp. SARCC-3016
AGCGCGCCGTGCAGCGCTTTCTTCGGCCGCACGACGTCGCGCAGCGTGCCGTCGACGCGAAAGCGCACGACCGATGCATTTTCAAAAGGCTCGATATGAATATCGGAAGCCTGCTCGCGCGCCGCCTGCGTAAGCAGCGCGTTGATCATCCGGATGATCGGCGCGTCGTCTTCGGACTCGAGCAGGTCTTCGACTTCGGGGATGTCCTGCATCAGCCGCGACAGATCGACTTCGCCTTCCACTTCGCCGACCACCTGCGCGGCGCTGCCGTCCTGGCGCGCATAGGCAGTGTTGATCGCCTGCGCAAGCTCGTCGGCCGGCATCCGCACAACGGACAGTACGCCGAAATTTCGCGCGACTTCAGCCAACGCCGCATCACTCGTGCGGTCGCTGATCCACACTTCGAGCGAGTCCGGATGCTGGTGCGCAATGAGAATCTGGCCGCTTCGCGCGAACCCGTACGGCACGAGCCGTGCTGCGAGCGCCGACGGTCCCTCGCGGTTCGCGGCCGGTGCGCCGGCCGGCAACTCCTTCGCATCGCGCGCGCCGTCCGCGCCGATCGGCGCGTGCGACGCGGCCATCGGCTGCGTGCTCACGGATGCGCTCCCGGAGACTGAATGCCTTGTCCGGTGCCGCTCGCCGGCGGGGGCGCCGCCGGAATCATCGCCGGAGCCGGAGCAGGCGTAGCGGTCGCCGCGGCAGGGGCCTGAGTCGGAGCCGGAATCTGTGCAGGCGCCGGAGCGGGAACCGCAGCCGGCGGCGGCGCCATCTGCTGACGCCGCATCTTGTCGAGATCGAACAGGTTCAATGCCGAACCGCCCTCGCTCGGGCCGACCGGCATCGGCGGCACGACCGGATCGTCCTTATCCCTCATGATGTTGTTGTCCGACTTGTACGCGCCCTGCAAATTCTGAATGTAGTCGTAGCGATTCGCCGACACGGCCTGCGTCGTCGCAGCGTCGCTGAGGATCACAGGCCGCAGGAACACCATCAGGTTCGTCTTCTCGCGCGTCTTCTGTTCCGAGCGGAACAGCTGGCCGATCCACGGAATATCGCCGAGCAACGGCACCTTGCTGTTTTGAACCTGGTAGTTGTCCTGCATCAAACCGCCGAGCACGATGATCTCGCCGTTGTCGCAAAGCACCGTCGACTGCACCGATCGCTTGGTGAATTCGGGACCTGCCGGGTTGGTCGCCGCGTTGTTCGTGCCGGTCACGATTGCCGAGTCTTCCGTGTAAAGCTGCAGCTTCAGAATGCCGCCGTCGGTGATCTGCGGCTTCACGTGCAACGTCAAGCCGACGTCGACGCGGTCGAACGTGTTGAATGCGTTGGCCGTGTTGCCGCTGGTCAAATTCGAGAACGAACCCGTCGTGATCGGCACGTTCGTGCCGACGACGATCTTCGCTTCCTCGTTGTCCAGTGTAATCAGGTTAGGCGTGGACAGCACGTTCGCATCGGACGTCTGCGACAGCGCCTGCAGCAGCGCGCCGAGTCCCTGCACGCCGAAGATATTGTGGATCCAGCCGACGTTCAGGCCCTGTTGAAGCCCGCCCGTGTTGGCGATCGCTCCCGCGAGACCGGGCGGCGTTCCGGTCGCGGCCGCGGCCGTCAGATTGATGATGCTGTTCGACTGGCCTGTCTGAAGGTTCGTGCCGGCAAAAACCGAATTGTTCGCGACCTGCCATTGAATGCCGAGATTACCGCTCGTATTCGAGTTCAACTCGACGATCAGCGCCTCGATGTAAACCTGCGCGCGGCGCGCGTCGAGTTGCGAAATCACCGCGCGCAGATTGCGGTAGACAGGGTCCGATGCGGTGATGATCAGCGAATTCGTCGCGGAATCGGCCTGGATCATGCCGCCCGGCTGATTGTCGTCCTGATCCTTGTCGCTGCTGAGAAACGGCGAACTGCTGCCCGCGCCGCTGCCATACGAACCGCCGCCGCCGAACGAGCTGCCGCCGCCGAGCGACGACGAACCGCCGAACGAACTCGACGAACCGCCCGGCAACGGCGGCGTGCCCGACGTGCCGGTCGAGCTGTTGCCGAATCCGCCTGCGCCCTGATTCTGACTGAACGAGTTCGCGCCGCCGCCCCCGCCGCCGGCGCCCCCGCTCGACGAGCTATCGCCGCCGCCTTTACCTAGCATGCCGCGCAAGGTCTTCGCGAGTTTTACCGCATCGGCATTGCGCAGTTGCACGACGTGCATGTTGCCAGGTTCGGCAGTCGGCGCATCGAGCTCTCTCGCGAGCATCTTCGCGGCATTCAGGCGCGCGACATTCGATGCGCGCAGCAACAGCGAATTGGTTCGCGGGTCGGCCGATACCGACACTTTCAGCGTCGCGTCGGTACTGCCGACCGCACCGGGGTCGAGCGCCTTCGTGAGTTGCTGCGCCACGTCGAGCGCATTCGCGTTTCTGAGCGGCACGACGACCACCTGCTGGCCGGCCGCCGTATCGACGCCCGCGATGATTTGCGCGAGACGGCGGATGTTGTCCGCGTAGTCGGTCACGACCAGCGTGTTATTGGCCGGATATGCGGCAATCGTGTTGTTCGGCGAGATCAGCGGCCGCAGGATCGGCAGCAGATTATTCGCCGACTCGTTTCTGAGCTGGAAGACCTGCGTGACGACCTGGTCGCCGCGCGCGGACGGTGCGTTGCCGACGTAAGTCGGCACGCCTTGCAGTTTCGCGTCGGCCTCCGGTACGACTTTCAGCACCCCATGATCCTGCACCAGCGAAAAGCCCTGCATCCGCAAGGCGGCCTGCAACGTTTTGAGCGCCTGGTCTTCCGGTACCGGGTTTTCGGACACCAGATTCAGCTGCCCTTTGACACGCGGGTCAACGATGATGGTTTTGCCCGTCGCGGCGCCAATGGCCTTGGCCACCTGATCGATGTCGGCATTGACGAAGTTGAGCGTGACCTGCGCATACGCGACTTGCGCGGCAAGAAGGCCAGCCAGTACCAGCGCCGTTGCCGAGCGACGCAACACAAAACGGTTTCTTCTCATGGATCTGATATGGATGCCGGCGTTTTACGCCGACTGTTCGCAGCGAATACCGCGGTAAGACATCGCCCCCGTCATCGACTGGCACACTCGTTGGGTCTCGATCGCCATACGGGCGCCAGCGGTCCGGTATTCGGAAAAGCAGCAACAGTACCAGCTTTTCGTGTCGGAAATGTCACAAAACCAGGTGACTGCCTGAGTTCTCACTGACGGTCTATGGCTCCGTAAGGGATTGAAAGCATTCGGTCTTGTTGCGCGCGCAATGACACACGGACGCCACGATTCGCGCGGTATATGTCGGCCCGGCAACATTGACGCGCGATCGTCTGCCGGTATGATACGGGCGGTTCGAGGCGACGAAGACGCCTGGCTAGAGCGGGTTTTCCCCGATGGTGTGCTCAATTGCATAAGATCGGCCACGCTGCCCGGGCATTTTTTTGTGAGCATGCGCACCGTCTTTATTTTTTATTTTTGATTTGCTTAGTCATCTTGATGGTCGTTGCCGTCCTTTATTGCGACTGCGGCTGTTCTGCTGCCATTTATTGTTAAAGCCCGATGAAGCCGATCTTTTTGACCGTTACCGCCGCCTTGGCCGCGCTTCTTGCGGCGGGCACCGCACGGGCGGACTGCTTCGACGAGGCGGCCCAGTACCAGAAAGTCAATCCGCTGATTCTGCGGGCCATCGCATGGCAGGAATCGCATAACCGGCCCGACGCGCTGCATAAGAATGCGAACGGCTCGACCGACTACGGCGTGATGCAGATCAATTCGGTACACCTGCCCGCGCTCGCTCAATACGGCATTTCGAGCGGCACGCTGATGGAGCCGTGCAAGAACGTCTATATCGCCGCATGGCATCTGCGTCAGAAAATGAACAAGTACGGCAATACGTGGCAGGCGATCGGCGCCTACCATTCGGAAACGCCGGCGCTACGCGACAAGTACGCGCAGCAGATCGTCGCGATCCTGCAAAAGTGGAAGCTGATGCCGGCTACGAAGTAACGGCGCCACGGCACGCCGCTCGACGTTGCCGGCGTGCTCCCGCAAATCCGCTTCATCCGTTCCCGCGCCACGCGCGGCGGGTTCCCGCCATTTGATGCACAATGCGGCTTCACGCCGCGCGCCGGCCGCCCGCCTTTCGTATCGACGCGATCTGCTGCATCTGCCGCACTTGCCGCATCTGTCCGCCCGTCGGGCGCTGCGCCCGCGACGCCTTGCAAACACCGGTAGAACGCTCCAGCCCGTCCCGGCCTGCCGCATACTGCGTTTTTCCGCTCACGTTTCCGGTACCGCAATGAACCAGCCGCCATTGCCCGTCACCGTGCTCTCCGGTTTTCTGGGTGCCGGCAAGACGACGCTCCTCAATCACATCCTCGCGAACCGGGCAGGACTTCGTGTCGCCGTTATCGTCAACGACCTCGCCGCCGTCAATATCGACGCCGCGCTGGTACGCGATGCCGCCGAACTTTCGCATGTCGAAGAGCAGCTCGTGGAGATGTCGAACGGCTGCATCTGCTGCACGCTGCGCGACGATCTGCTCGCGGAGATCCGGCGCCTCGCCGCCGAAAATCGATTCGATGCAATCCTGATCGAATCGACCGGTGTCGCCGAGCCGATGCCGATTGCCGAAACCTTCACCTTCGTCGATGACGACGGCGCGTCGCTTACCGACGTCGCGCGGCTCGACACGATGGTAACCGTCGTCGATGCATTCAATTTCCTGCGCGACTATGCGTGCGCCGACGGTCTTGCAGAGCGCGGCATCGCCGCATCGGAAGAAGACGACCGTACGCTCGTCGAACTGCTGATCGACCAGATCGAATTCTGCGATGTGCTCGTCGTGAACAAGGCCGATCTCGTCGGTGCCGATGAGCTGGCGAAGCTGCAACGCATCCTCGCGCAGATCAACCCGCGCGCGTTGCAGATCGTGAGCCGCTTCGGCGATGTGCCGTTATCCGAAGTACTCGACACGAAACGCTTCGATTTCGACAGCGCGTCGAATGCGCCAGGCTGGCTCGCGTCGCTGCATCACGACCACGAGCATGCGCATACCGGCGAAGCCGACCAGTACGGCATCGGCCATTTCGTTTATCGCGCACGACGGCCGTTTCATCCCGAACGTCTATGGGCGCTGATGCACGAAGAGTGGCAAGGAATCCTGCGTACCAAGGGATTTTTCTGGCTCGCGACGCGCAACGACATGGGCGGCATGCTGTCGCAAGCGGGCGGCGCGTGCCGGCACGGCCCGGCGGGCATGTGGTGGGCGGCGCAGGATCGCAGCGAATGGCCGGAGGGCGATGACGAGCTGATGGCCGAAATCGCCGCGGACTGGTACGGCGACCCGGACGACGCGACGATCGGCGATCGCCGCCAGGAACTCGTGATGATCGGCGTCGACATCGATCGCGCGCATTGGCAGGCGAAGTTCGACGCTTGCTTGCTGACCGACGACGAATACGCGCTCGGCCCGGGCGGCTGGCTGCAGTTCGTGGATCCGTTTCCTTCCTGGGACGCGAATTTCGAAGACGACGAAACGCACGATCATGATCACAACCACGATCACGACCATGCGCACGACGACGGCCACGACCATCGCGAAGGTCAGATCGTGCATCGTCATTGAGCGATGCGATAAACACGCGGACGAAAAAAACCCGCCTCACGGCGGGTGCCAACAAATGCAGCGAAGCTAAAAAGAAACTCGCTTAACGCTTGTTGACTGCGTCCTTGAATGCCTTACCGGCCGTGAACTTGACCGTCTTGGCGGCCGGAATCTTGATGGTTTCGCCGGTCTTCGGGTTGCGGCCCGTACGTGCTGCGCGCTTGCCCGAACCGAAGCTGCCAAAGCCGATCAACTGAACTGAGTCACCCTTCGACACTGCCTTCTTGATTACTTCGAGGAGCGTGTCCAGCGTTTCGCCGGTTTGAGCCTTGCTGGCGCCCGTCTGCCCTGCGACGGCGTCGATCAGTTCCTGTTTGTTCATTAAGGTTCCTTTCTGGTTTAGGTTGACACGAACAGCGCGAACGCGCCGATTATACGTGCGCGCGCCGCGCCGTCGAGCAGCGACGGCTTGGGAATTCCCCGACCTAAGCAGCGCGCTGCCGCACTGCATCGAACGCCGTGCTGCCGCTTCCCTCGCGGCGCTTGCTATGATAGCTCAGCGCAAACCCAATCTGGACAAGGGTTTCGAAGAATTACATCGCGCTGCGCCTGATCCAGCATGGAAATCGGCAATTTGCGCTCCTTTGGCGTCGTATTCGCGTCCCGGACGGGGTTTCGGGGCGTTTCAGCGTTGGTTTTTGCCAACGTTTTGCGCGCGCATGGGAGCGGCTTTGCCCGTGCAACGGCACGTCGAGCGCCATCGAAACGCTCTTCGAACCCGTGCAAAGCGCCCGCCGCAAGCGGTTCCAGTTGGGTCGACGCAGCATTGCCTCCGAACCGCCAGATCGTTTTTCACTTCGCATGGCCGCCACGCTCACACCCGCCACGCTCGTTTTTCGCGCGGACGGCACGCCGTATTCGCCACGCCACGACGACATTTACCACAGCGCCGCCGGCGCTTTCGCACAAGCCGGGCATGTGTTTCTGAACGGCAACGCGCTGCCCGAGCGGTGGCGCGAACGCCGGATATTCAGCATTCTTGAGACTGGCTTCGGCCTCGGCGTCAATTTTCTGACGACGTGGGCGCAGTGGCGCGCCGACCCGGCGCGCTGCGAGCGACTTCACTTCGTATCGGTCGAAAAGCATCCGTTTTCGCAGGCCGATTTGCGCACCGCCCACGCAACGATCGTTGCGGATGCATCGATCTTGCATTTGTCGCGCTTGCTTGCCGATGCATGGCCGATGCTCGTGCCGGGCATGCACCGTCTCGAATTCGAAGCAGGGCGCGTGACGCTCACACTCGTATTCGGCGATGCGCTCGACACGTTGCCGTCGCTATCGATGCGCGCCGATGCAATTTATCTCGACGGCTTCGCGCCATCGAAAAATCCCGACCTGTGGAGCCCGCAGGTTTTCAGATCGCTCACGCGTCTCGCAGCCGACGACGCAACCGTCGCCACCTACTCGAGCGCCGGCGACGTCAAACGCGGGCTCGCGCAAGCCGGTTTCGAATGCAAGAAGGTCGACGGTTTTGCGGGCAAGCGCGCAATGCTCGTCGGCCGCTTCGCGCCGCGCTGGCGCGTGCGGCGCTATGAACCGCCGCTGCCGCTTCCGGTAAGCGAGCGACACGCGATCGTGATCGGCGCCGGACTGGCCGGTTGCGCGATAACGGAACGGCTTGCAGCGCGCGGCTGGCGCATCACGTCGCTCGAGCGGCACCGCGCGGCGGCGCGCGAAGCATCGGGCAATCCGGCTGGCGTTTTTCATCCGATGCTCGCGCGCGACGACAGCGTTGCTTCGCGCGTCACGCGCGCGGGTTTTCTATACGCGTTGCGACGCTGGTCGACGCTTGCAGATCTCAACTTGCCTATCACGCATCGTGCAGACGGACTGCTGCAGATCGCCGAATCCGAAGAGGAAGCGCAGTCGTTCGCACAGGTATTGGCGTCGCTTGCGTACCCGGCCGAATTCGTGACGGCCGTGTCACGCGATGAGGCCGCAAGCATCGCGGGCGTACCGGTCACGCGAGGCGGCTGCTTTTTTCCTCGCGGCGGTTGGATCGATCCTTCGCAACTGTGCGCGGCGCAATGTGCAAGCGCCGGCGGTCTTCTCGAGCGGCGTTACGGTGTCGAAGCCGCCCGCATCGAACGCACCGGCGATCAGTGGGCTGTGTTCGATGTCGCCGGCCAGGTAATCGCGTGCGCGCCGGTCGTCATCGTTGCGAATGCTCATGAAGCGGCGCGCGTCGCCGGCTTGAGTCATGCGCCGACACGCAGCGTGCGCGGGCAGTTGACCTTGCTGCAGGATCGCGCGACCGGCCCGATCGGCACGCTCGAAGGACTGCGTCTTCCTGTGATCGGCGACGGCTACGCAATACCGCTCGCCGACGGCACGACACTCGCGGGCGCCACCTACGACATCGACGATGCCGACACCGCGCTGCGTACCGAAGCGCACCTCGAAAATATCGAGCGCGTCGCGCGGATGCTGCCGTCGCTTGCCGGCCCGTTCTCATCGATTGAAACCGACGGACACGATGCCTTGCACGTGCTGACGGGCCGCGTCGCATTTCGCTGCGTTACGAGCGACCGGCTGCCGATGATCGGCATGCTCGCCGACGAAGCCGCAGCGATCGCCGATGCCGCGAAATTGCGCGGCGCGTGGGCGCGCGACCTGCCGCGCACGAACGGACTGTTCGGCGCGTTCGCCTACGGCTCGCGCGGTCTCGTCTGGGCCACGCTTGGCGCCGAACTGATCGCCTCGCAGCTCGAGGGCGAACCATGGCCGCTCGAGCGCGAACTCGCCGAAGCAATCGACCCTGCCCGTTTTCTGTTGCGCGCATTGCGGCACAACGAATTTGACTGAGCGCAATCGCATCGCGCCGCACTGACGACTGGTTATCCACGCGCGTCTGTGGATAACCGGTCGAATTCGACGCGAAACGCGTGTGGAATCGATGTGGACGTAAACGGGGTAACTGGAGCCCAGTCGTTTAACACCCAAAAGTTACCAGCAGAAGCAACCGCTGCACGCACACGCTATGCGTCCGGTTATGCGCGCGTCAAAACGATGATTTCTTTCGGTAAACCGGTGTTGTCCACAAAAGCGGCTTGCCCTTGTTAACTTCTACTACGTATACATACAGGTAAACCTTTGAGTAGAAGACCCGCGCCGATGTGGTCGGCCGACTCCAAGCAGGTCATCGCAAACTTTCCGTCCAGAAACAGGCCAAATGGAAACCGCAACCCTTCCTGAATGCAGGCTGGAATGCAGGCCGACGCACATTTCAAAGCGCTTGCAGACTCAATCTGTGGACGGAAGAACCGCCCCCAGTGCATGCCGACAAAGGTCGCTTTTTCCTTTTGTCATGCAGATGTCGTACGTTTTACCTCTTTGACGGGGAGTTCGGCGCTTTTGCCAGCTGGTAGAAGAAAGCTATGGCACAATCGCCGTTCTTCACGCGCCGACTGCCGCTCACGGTGGCGCAGCGCACCCAAGGAACGGTTGCCGGTTCATCAGAATCTGATTCGAAAGTCGACGGCGTTCCATCACCCGTGACGATGCGCGCGCAGTGACGCGGCATCGGCATGTTCGTCCCGTTTTTTCACCCGATCGTTGACAAGCGCAACACAGGTCGGCGCGAGCGCCCGTTGCGACGAGCCGCTTCTCCGAGTCCGGGATTTGCTCAGGGGTTTGCTCGTCAGCCGCTCCCTTTGGGCAGGTTCCGTCCATTCCGGCTTTTCCGGCCTGCTGCGGTTGTCTCACAAGGAGAACCCATCACGATGAAGTCGGCGTTTTCATTTTTTCCCGCCTGGCCTCTCACGCCCGATGCCATTTTTTGGGCGGGGCTCGCGCTGCTGGCCGCGGGCCTGTGTGGCGAGCTGTGCTATCGCGCATGGCATTTGCCGCGTATCTCCGGTTATGCGGTAATCGGATTGATCGCGGGTGCTGCGGGGTCGGGCGTGATCGATGCGGAGTCCGCGAGCGCAGCACGGCCATTGCTCGACGTGGCGCTCGGCCTGCTGCTGTTCGAGCTCGGCAGCCGGCTCGACTTGCGCTGGATCCGCCGCAATCCGTGGCTGATCCTCTCGAGCATCGCGGAAGCGACGCTGACCTTCGTGCTCGTGCTGACCGTCCTGCTGTTCGTGCACGTGCCGGTCATGACTGCGATGGTGCTCGCATCGATTGCAATGGCGACGTCGCCCGCGATGGTGATCCAGCTCAAAACCGAGTTGCGCGCCGAAGGGCAGGTCACGCAGCGTCTGATGACGCTGACGGCGTTGAACAGCATGTATGCGGTCGTAATTGAAAAGCTCGCGTCCGGCTGGCTGCATCAGGAAATTTACGGCAACGTGTTCGCAACGATTCTCCAGCCGCTCTATCTGCTCGTCGGTTCGCTGATCCTCGCGTATCTGCTCGCGCGCACATGCTCGTTCTTCTATCGCCGCGTCAACATGCAGGACGAGCATTCGTTCGTCGCGTTGTTCGGGCTCGTGCTCCTCGCCATCGCGATTGCGCATGTCTTCAAGCTATCGACCATTCTGGCTTTGCTCGCGGCCGGCATCATCGTCAAGAATCTCGAAGCGCGGCCGCAGCTGTGGCCGCAGCATTTCGGCACCGCCGGCTGGTTGCTAACCGTCATTCTGTTCGTGCTGACACTGACCACCTTCGAATGGCGCGATATCGCGCTCGGTGGTGTCGCGGCGTGCGGGCTGATCGTCGCGCGCCTCGTCGGCAAACTGGTGGGCGTGCTCGTTTTCGCGAAGCCGAGCGGGCTGAACTGGAAGCAGGGCGCGGCGCTCGGTCTGTCGCTGTCGCCGATGTCGGCGCTTGCCTATCTGCTCGTCGACGACACCTACACGATGTACCCGAATTTCGATCCGATGCTGCGCGCGGTCATCATGTGCTCGATCGTCGTGCTGCAGCTCGTGGGTCCGTGGCTCGTTTACCGCAGCCTTGCGCTGGTCGGCGAACGACGCGATAACGCTCGAACCTCGTAAAGGACGCCATGTCACTCGAACCCTTCGTCGATTCGAAACCGTTCACCTTCGGTATCGAACTCGAAATGCAGATTGTGAACACGCATGACTATGATCTGACCAAAGCCGCGTCCGATCTGCTGCGCCTCATCAAGGACGAAAAAATTCCAGGCAATATCACGCCGGAGATCACCGAAAGCATGATCGAGCTGTCGACCGGCATCTGCACGTCTCACGAACAGGCAGTGGCCGATCTGCGCACGATCCGCGATACGCTCGTCGCCGCGGCTGACCGGCTCAACGTCGGACTGTGCGGCGGCGGCACGCATGCGTTCCAGCAATGGAGCGAGCGGCAGATCGTCGATACCCCGCGCTTTCAGTATCTATCGGAACTCTACGGTTACCTTGCCAAGCAGTTCACGGTGTTTGGACAGCATGTCCATATCGGCTGCCCCGATTCGGATAGCGCGCTATTCCTGCTTCATTCGATGTCCCGATTCATTCCGCATTTCATTGCGCTGTCGGCTTCGTCACCGTTCGTGCAGGGCGTCGACACCGGATTTCATTCGGCACGTCTCAATTCGGTCTTCGCGTTTCCGCTATCGGGCCGCGCGCCGTTCGTGCTGACGTGGGACAGCTTCGAAGAATACTTTTCGAAGATGGTCCATACCGGTGTCGTCAACAGCATGAAAGATTTCTACTGGGACATCCGGCCAAAGCCGGGTTTCGGCACGATCGAAGTTCGCGTGATGGACACGCCGCTGTCGGTCGATCGCGCGGCCGCCATCGCCTGCTATATCCAGACGCTCGCGCGGCACCTGCTTCTGGATAAACCCCTTACGCCAAAAGAGGACGACTACCTCGTCTACACGTTTAACCGTTTCGAAGCATGCCGTTTCGGTCTCGCGGGCACCTGTATCGACCCGCAAACGGGGGAACGCCGCACGATCTCCGAAGACATCATTCAAACGCTCGAGCGAATCGCGCCGCACGCCGAAGCATTGAGTTCGACGAAGGCGCTCGACGAGGTCGGCTCGATCGCGCGCGGTCAGATGAACGATGCAACGTGGCTGCGCACGGTCTATCACGACGAAAAATCGCTGCACGAAGCAGTGCGTCAGCAATGCCTGCAATGGCGCGCATAGGCAAGCAGATAAAAGCTCCGTCAAATTCTGTCATCTCGATGAACCCGCTTTTAGCGGGTTCTTTCGTTTAAAAAGCCCCGGCTTCGGGCTCCAATGTTCTTTCCAATGTTTACATATACAAACGTAGTAGTAGTTAACAAGCATTGCACTTGTCTGTGGACAACAGAATAATCTCCTGAAAAGTCAAAGCACTGCGAAAATCATAACCATGCGCAGCGTCGCTGGATCAACGCTTGCAACGGCTGACAGCCTGGATCCGGCTTTGACGCGCTTGCCCGTTATCGAGAATTCACGCACAGGCAGTCAACGGTCTTTCCCGTGGTTATCCACAGATTGCGTTGGACAACTTAGCTGTACGATTCGCCGCTCTCGCATAGAATGACGACTTCGCCGCAGCGAATGGTCCCGCTGCTCCCGGTTGAGGTTGATTCGAAGGATCCGGTGTCGCTTATCGGTAGGTCTATCGGCGGGTCTCGCGGTGGGTCTTTCGGCGGTTTTTCGATCAAACGGGTGCAATGGTCGCTGCGGACAAAAAGAGAGTATGCGACTCTCCCATTAACGCGCCGGGACAGGCGTGCAAAGCAGGAAATTTTTGAGATAGTAGGAATCGGCTCGCCGGCTTTTCTGGCGGGACAACCCCACACGGCTGCCGGCGGTTTGCATTGCTGCCAACACGCAGAGGCACGTCGTCAATAACCAACGAATGACTATGAGCGAAGGCGTTTACGGAGAGCAGGCTACCGGGCGGGTGACCCACAGTCTGTTACGACTCAGCACGGCAATGCGTAGCCAGGCATGGGAATGGGCGGAAGGCGCAGGCCTGACGCCCACCCAGGGCGAAATTCTCGTGCTGCTGATGCAGCGCAAGGGCCCGATGCGTCTCGGCGAAATCGCACGCGAAACGGCGTTGACCGCCGCGACGACGAGCGATGCGGTGAGCACGCTGGAAGGCAAGGGTCTCGTCGAAAAGCGACGGGCGCTCGACGACGGTCGCGCTCTCGCGGTCCGTTTGACGGCGCGCGGGCGCACGGCGGCCAAGCGTGCGGCGCAGTGGCCTGACTTCCTGTCGAAGGCGGTCGGCACATTGCGCGACGATGAACAGGCCATGTTCTATCGCACGTTGCTGAAGACGGTTCGGCAACTCGAAGTGCAAGGCCAGATTCCCGTGCATCGCATGTGTGTCACCTGCACGCATTTCGAACCGAGCAAGAATCCGAAGAAGTCGCTGCATCGCTGCGCGCTGCTCGACATCACGATGTCGGATACCGACCTGCGGCTCGATTGCTCGGTCCACGAAACCGCGGATCTCGCGACGCAAAAGAAAACCTGGAAGATCTTCGCGCAGCAGGCCTGACTCCGCTAAACTGCGGGGCCGGCTCGCTAGCAGCGCTTGCGCTGGGTGAAAACGCCAGCGAAGACGCCAGCTTCAGCAACGTAGCGGGGCGCGACGCTCCGCCCGTTTGCAATGCGCTTGCCGTGCCGCATGCAGTATCGGGCCGTGGCGGCAGCAGCGTGCAGCGCATGCTCCCGCGTCGGCGGGAAGGTGCTTCTTTTGTCAACGCGAAGTGAGATATGCCGATGAATCACGAAGTTCTGGCCATTCGCCATGTGCACTTCGAGGATCTGGGCAGTCTCGAACTCGTGCTCGGCGAGCGCGGGTGGCCTGTCCGTTATCTCGACGTCGGCTTTGCGCGCATCGAGGCGCCCAATCCGGTCGCGCCGTCGCTGATGGTCGTACTCGGCGGGCCGATCGGCGCCTACGACGAAAACCGCTATCCCACATTGGGCCCGCTGCTTTCGATGATCGAAAAGCGCGTCACCGCGGGCTTGCCGACGCTCGGCATCTGCCTCGGCGCACAGTTGATCGCGCGAGCGATGGGCGCACGCGTTTATGCGGCCGGGCACGCGGAAATCGGCTGGACACAGTTGACGTTGACCGAAGCCGGACGCGCGTCATCAATTCGTCATCTTGAAGGTCGATCGACGTCGATGCTCCATTGGCATGGCGATACGTTCGACTTGCCGGCGGGCGCGACCCGCCTTGCGTCTACACCTCTTTGCGAGAACCAGGCGTTTTCGTTCGGCAATCACGTACTCGGTTTGCAATGCCATCCGGAGATTCGCACCGAACGCTTCGAACCGTGGCTGATTGGTCACGCGAGCGAACTCGTAACGCACGGTATCGACGTATCGCAATTGCGCGAAGAGACGGCGCGCTTCGGCCCGGCGCTCGAAGCTGCCGCATCGCGAATGTTCGGCGAGTGGCTCGATCAACTCGACGCGCAGCAGTCGTAAGACCGTTGTGAGCATAACCAGCCGCTTTGCCTTGTCGATCGCCCATACCCGCCATGAATGACACTCTGTGCTGCGTCGACGCGCTATTGATGGGCAAGGTCGCACCGCTTGGCGATTCCGGAAAGCGCAGCGCGATCGACAAGCATCCGGTCACCGGACGCGTTCGCCTCGACGAAACGGGCCTCGATGGCGACGAGCAGGCCGACTCCACGCATCATGGCGGCGTGGAAAAAGCGCTGCATCACTATCCGTTCGATCATTACGCGACATGGCGCACCGAGTGGCGCCAGCGCAGCAACAGCGTTGATAGCGACGTTTCCGCAACGGCCGCGCCGGGCGTTGCGCGCTTGGCATCACGCGGCGCATTCGGCGAGAACATCAGCACGCTCGGCATGAACGAGGCAAATGTGTGCGTCGGCGACGTTTACCGCATCGGCGACGCGATCGTACAGCTCTCTCAGCCGCGCCAGCCGTGCTGGAAACTGAACCTGCGCTTCTCACGCGACGATATGTCGCGGCGCGTGCAGCAGACGCTGCGCACCGGTTGGTACTACCGCGTGCTCGAAGCAGGCGAGATCGGCGCCGGCGATCGCATCGAGCGCCTCGCGCGCGTGCATCCGCAGTGGACCGTGGAGCGCCTGCTGCATGTGCTCTACGTCGATCGCGACGACCGCACGGCGCTCGAGCAGATGGCCAATCTCGACGCGCTGACACCTTCATGGCGTGCGACGGCCGCGAAGCGGCTCGCCAACGGCGCGGTCGAATCGTGGAGCAAGAGGCTCGATACGCCTGCGGACTGACCCGCGCCCAAAGCAAAGCCGTCGAGAGCAAGCCGCGGCCGGACAACGGCAAAACAACGATTCGCACACGTGTGCAGCACTTCGGACCCGGTGCTATTCTCGAACGCTCCTCCTCACGTTCGACCGAGTCCCATCCCATGAGCGCCCTGTTCTCTCCGCTCACGCTGCGTAGCGTGACGCTGCCGAATCGCATCGTCGTCTCGCCGATGTGCCAGTACTCCGCCGAACGCGGTGAAGCGACCGCGTGGCACATGATCCATCTTGGGCATCTTGCGCTGTCGGGCGCGGGCTTGCTGATCATCGAAGCGACCGCCGTCGAGCCGGACGGGCGCATCACGCCGGGCGATCTCGGCCTGTGGGACGACATGACCGAAGCCGCGCTCGTGCCGGTGCTCGCCGCGATTCGCAAGTATTCCGGCATTCCGGTTGCGATGCAGCTCGCGCACGCGGGCCGCAAGGCGTCCAGCCATACGCCGTGGGATGGCGGTCAGCTGATTCCGGTATCCGACGGCGGCTGGTTGCCGCACGCGCCTTCGGCGTTACCGCACAAGGCCGGCGAGGAGCCGCCGCTTGCACTCGACTATCCGGGCCTCAACCGCATTCGCGATGCGTTCGGCGCCGCGGCGCGCCGCGCGGCACGGCTTGGCGTCGATGCGCTCGAGATTCACTGCGCGCACGGCTACCTGCTGCACGAATTTCTTTCGCCGATTGCGAATCGGCGCGGCGACGAATATGGCGGGTCGCTCGAAAACCGCATGCGTCTTCCGCTCGAGATTTTCGATATCGTGCGGGCCGCCTTTCCGGCCGATAGACCGGTCGGCGTGCGCGTCTCGGCCGTGGACTGGGTCGACGGCGGACTGACGATCGACGACACGATTGCCTTCGCGCGGGAACTGAAAAAGCGCGGCTGCGACTGGATCGACGTTTCGAGCGGCGGGGTGTCGCCGCTGCAGAAAATTCCGGTCGAACCCGGTTACCAGACGCCATTCGCGAAGGCGATCAAGGAAGCGACCGGCTTGCCGACCATTGCCGTCGGTTTGATCAGCGATCCCGAACACGCAAACCGGCTCGTCGAGGAAGGCGACGCCGATCTCGTCGCCATGGCGCGCGCGATGCTGTACGATCCGCGCTGGCCATGGCACGCCGCTGCGCAACTGGGCGCGTCGGTGCAGGCGCCGCCGCAATACTGGCGTTCCCAGCCGCGCGACCAGAAGGCGCTGTTCGGCGATATTTCGTTCGGGCAGCGGTGAACTTCCGAGCGATACGCAGGAAGGTGCTTCGTGTGCACGCCGACGCTTGAACGAAATCATATCGACCGTGTAGGATGCCGGTTGTGATGCGGATGCGCATCAACTGTCGACGCGGCGCCATGAGGGCGCCGCGTTTGCTATCCGGACCAGAAAACAGTCGGAAAGCGGACGGAAAGTCCACCTTAGTTTTTCACAAGGATTCATTCAATGAGTTCACGCAGGATCGCCGTGCGCCAATCGGGCGTCCATGGCAAAGGCGTGTTTGCGCTCGAACCGATCGCAGCGGGCGAACGCCTGATCGAGTACAAGGGGGAGCGGATCTCGTGGAAAGAGGCATTGCGGCGCCATCCGCATAACCCGGACGAACCGAATCACACGTTTTACTTCGCGCTCGACAACGGCGGCGTGATCGACGGCAAAGTGAACGGCAACAGCGCGCGCTGGATCAACCACTCCTGTGCGCCGAATTGCGAAGCCGAAGAGATCGACGGACATGTGTTTATCGATGCGCTCCGTGATATCGAGGCCGGCGAAGAGCTGTTCTACGATTACGGCCTCGTGATCGACGCGCGTCAGACGAAGAAACTGAAGCGCGAATACGAATGCCGCTGCGGCGCCCGCAAGTGTCGCGGCACGATGCTCGCACCGCCGGAAAAAGGCGGAAAAGAGAAGAAGAGCAAGAAGAAAAAGAAATGAGCGGCGGCAGGCTTGTCGGGCTGCCATGTTGGCTGCCTGCGCGGCTGCATGCGGGGTCAACGAATCGTAATCACAGATCGATCGGCGCGTTATGCGCCGATTTTTTTGCGCCCTGAGGCAGCGCCGCTTCGCGCTCGACACGCTCGGCGTCCTCGTTGCCTTTCTCGCCATCCCGCTCGTTGTGGCGCTCTTTGCCGACTGCGCGCCGCGCCGCGCCGATCACGATCGGGATGTGCACAATGAAGCGCGCGCCGCCTTCGGGCGCATCTTCGTAATGCACGCTGCCGTGATGCAGCACCATGATGTCGTGGACGATGGCGAGGCCGAGCCCGGCGCCGCCGTCGACGCCGCTTTGCGATTCGCGATGCCGGTCGCCGCGGAAGAACCGCTTGAAAAGGTCAGGCTGCTGCGTAGCGGGCACGCCGGGCCCGTTGTCCTCGACGGTGAGTTCCGCCATGCCGACGCCGTCGATCACCGTTTCCTCGACCGTCATCGTGATGCGGCCGCCATGCAGGCGCGCGAGCGGCACATACTTGAGCGCATTGTCGAGCAGGTTGGCAATGACTTCGCGCAGCAGCACGGGGTTGCCGCGCGCAATCAATGGGCGGTCGTTCGACGGATCGTCGAGGCGCTGGAAGCCGAGATCGACGTGTGCGGCTAGCGCGCGCGGCACCCATTCGGCGCCGGTGTCGAAGGCAAGCGCCGCCATGTCGATATTGACGAAGCGCGCGGCCTGCTCGCCCGGCTCGGCGCGCGCAAGCGACAGCAACTGGTTCGACAGCCGCACCGCGCGATCGGCGGCGGCGCGCAGCTCGCGCACCGCGGCGAGCGTCTGTTGCGGATCGCGCGCGACGGCGGCCTGTTCCGCATGCAGCTTCACGGCGGTCAGCGGCGTGCGCAGCTGGTGCGCCGCATCGGCGATGAACTTGCGCTGCGAGTCGAGCGCGGTTTTCAGGCGGTCGAGCAGACCGTTCAACGCCCCGGTCAGCGGCCGGATCTCGACCGGCACAAAGGTTTCGTCGACCGGTTCGAGCGACGTGTGCGTCTGCCGGTTCAGCGAGTCGGCGAGATCGGTGAGCGGATTCAACTGCTGGTTCACGACGCGCCAGACGATCACCCAGCCGGCAAGCAGCAGAAGCAGCAACGGCATCATGATCGCGATCAGAAACTCGGCCGCGATGCGGAAACGATGACGCACGGGTTGGCCGACTTCGATGACGATCGGATTGCCGACCGGCTGATCGACCCGTACCTGCGCGACGCGCACCGTCACGCCCTCGTGCTTCGTTTCGAAGACGTATGCGTAGTGCATCCGCCGCACGCTCGTGCCCTGCAGCGGCAGGTTAGGATCGCCGGCAATTTCCGTTTCGCCGGTGCTGATGCGGTAGACGAGATGTTCGACCGGGTCCGAGAACATCGCTTGCGCGAGCGGCGGCACGGCAATGCGCGCATTGGGCCCGGCAATCTGAATCTGCTTCGAGATCGCGGTGGCGAGATCGGCCAGCGACCGGTCGACGACATGCTGCGTGTATTGCCACGCGAGCCAGTACGCGATCAGGCCGCTCATCAGCGCGAGCAGCGACAAAGGAGCGGCCAGGCGGCGCAGCAGCGAGCGGCGCAGACTGTTCGCGGCCGGATAGGACATGCTCGAACCCGCGAAAAGGGAAACGGCGAAGAACCGCGATGCATGAGCCCGCGGACGTCGACCGCAGGCAAAGGACAATGCCGGCGCACTGCCGCGGCTTTACGTTGTTATCAGGCCTGATCCGGCCCGTATCGCGTAAAGCGGCTTCAAGCAACTCGAAGTGGCTTGAAGCGGCGCGCGGCGCATGGGCGCCGGCATCCGAAGCGGATGCGCGGGACGTTTGTTGCCTGTCGCGCCCGCGCGTTGCTCCGCTACACCGTCATCCGACTGCGGTCATACGACCATTATGCAGCCTGACGGATCTCTTGCAGCAAATAACCGAAACCGCGCACCGTGACGATTTCGACGCGGCAGCTTTCGAGCTTTTTGCGGACCCGGTGCACATAGACTTCGATCGCGGTGTCGCCGAGATCGCCGCCGAAGTGCGTGAGGTGATCCTGCAGTTGCGCCTTGCTGACGACGCGGCCGTGACGCAGCAGCAGCATTTCGAGCACCGCGAATTCACGCGGCGACAGTTCGAGCGGCTTGTCGTCGTTGAAGATGCGGCGATCGACGCCCGACAGGCGCACGCCGCCCAACGACACTTCCGGACGCGGCATATCGCCGTGCGGGCCGCTGCGGCGCATGACGGCGCGGATGCGCGCCTCGAGTTCGGCCGGTTCGAACGGCTTCAGCATGTAGTCGTCGGCGCCCGAATTGAGGCCTTGGACACGGTCGTTCAGTTCATCGCGGGCGGTCAGCACGATAACCGGCGTATGCCGGTTGCTCTGACGAAAACGCGACAGCAACGTCATGCCGTCGATGCCGGGCAGGCCCAGATCGAGGATCACGAGTTCGTGGCGGTTTTGCGTGAGGGCCTGTTCGGCGAAGATGCCGTCGTGGACCATGTCGACCGTGAAGCCGGCTTGTTCGAGGCTGCTTTGGATGCCGCGTGCAATCGGACGGTCATCTTCGATCAGAAGGAGTCGCATGGGTTTCGCTCAAGTACAATGGGTTAGGCATGTCAGGCACGCGGTTCGCCGGTGCGCCTGCTACACAGGAGGCCGCCGCATGCCGCGGCGGGGATGATCACGAAAGTCATGTCCGAAATCACGATCAACGAACTCGAAGCCGCGATCAACTTCTGGCGCGCCCGTTCGCCTTCCGCAGGCGACGAACTCGTTCTGTGCAAGGAGGCAAGCGCGCTCTCCAAGCCGTATGCGTTGATGATTGTACAGCGACACCAGGTTGTGTCGCATGAAGCGCTCGATCAGTCTGCACGTGATGCGTGGAATTCTTACGTTCGCCTTAAGGATGGCCTGTAGAAGTGAAGGTTTGGTGCCCTGAATACCTCCAAAAGCCTTTCATTCCACGGGGCCGCAGTCATTTCGCCAGTTACGTCTGACCGGTTCGGTTTATGCGCTATCCGCGATGCGGTCGATAAACCGCGCGAGTTCGACATCGCGTTCGGTCACTCCGTTCGCATCGTGCGAAGAAAGCGTGATTCTCACGACGTTATAGACGTTCGACCACTCGGGATGGTGATCCATTTCCTGAGCCTTGATCGCCACGCGCGTCATGAAACCGAATGCTTCGTTGAAGTCGGCGAATTGAAGGCGGCGTTCGATCGCGTCGCGTTCGGCGACGCTTTGCCATCCCTTTAATTCGCGCAGTCTCGGTGCCCGTTCTTCGGCGCTTAGTTTGGCGGTCGGTTCGGCACTCATTTGTCACTCATTTGCCGCTCATCGGAAGATCCCGGCATCAGCCCGTCATAGCCGTCACATATCAGGCCGCGTCATTTTTCCACGGAAGAAAAGACGCTGCAGCGAGTTCGGCAGGACGCCCGCGCGGCGGCCGAGACAGCCTTTTGCGGGGTGCATCGCGTGCCATAATTGCGCGTCGAATCGGCCGAACAGGCGAGGAAAAGTCATGGTGGAGCTTGATCATTTCGATCTCGCGCTTCTCGACGTGCTGCAGCGCTTCGGGCGCGCGACGCATCAGCAGCTGGGCGAACAGGTGCCGCTTTCGCCGTCGCAGATCGGCAGGCGCTTGCAGCGGCTCGAAGCGATCGGGGTGGTCGACGGCTATCGCGTCGTGTTGAGGCCTGAAAAGCTCGGCCTCGGCGTGACGGCATTCACGAGCCTGAAGCTGAAGCACCACGGCGATTCGATCATCGAGCAGTTTCAACAGCAGATCGACACGCTGCCCGAAGTGCTCGAATGCCACGCCGTGGTCGGCGACGCCGACTATTTGCTGCGCATCGTCGCGCCGGACCTGACCGCGTTGTCGTCGTTCGTGATGAAGAAACTGATGCGCGTGCCGGGCGTCGACAGCGTGCGCTCGAACATCGTGCTTACGACATTCAAGCGCAATGGGCCGTTGCCACTCGGGCATCTGTCGCCGGGCAGCGCGACCGAAGCGCAATAGCGCTGCCGGCGAGCGGCGGTCACGGGGAGCAGGCTCAAGCCACCTTCAACGGTTCCTGCGTCGCATCGAGCAGATCCGCATACGCGACTGCAACGAGGTCCGACTCGGGTACGCCGAGCTTCCTGAACATATCGTGAGCTTCGGCCTCGCCGCCTTCTTCGTCGTCATCCTGCGCGAGCACCACTTCGAGTTCGATGAAATCGCCGAGCCCGTCGACGCGATCCAGATGAATCCTCGTGCGGCCGACCAGATACACGTGCCGCTCTTTCGATACGACGCAACGCGTGGTCAGCGCGGTCGCGAGCAGCGAATGCATCGCTTCCGCATTGGTGACCGGGCTTCTCGTGTAATACGAAACCTTCGGGCCATCGCGATCGTCGCGTTGATAGAAAATCAGTTCGGCAGGCGTGCCGTCGTCGAACTGGCGCAGCTTCAGGCGGCCGCGCGGCACGTCGTAGAAGCTGTCCAGCTGGCGAAAGATCAACGGAGCGTCTGGCGAAAGGGCGGCGGCGCGCTCGCGAAGCAGATCGAACTGGTGGGCGCGGGCTTTGATTTCGATGTTGCGGGCCATGTAGTGCTCCTGTTGAGAGAGAAAGTCGGCGCAAACGCACCAGAAAAGACGCATGCTCGGTACGGCGATACGACGCAACGGCAAGGCAGCCGCAAGCGAAATGCGACATGCGCATCGGGAATCGATGCGTGCCGCTTACCACGCGAACGGATGGGAAACCGGACGGGAGAAAGCGGAAGAGCCGTGAGACGGGGGAACCGTCAATCTAGCAAAAAGCGCGTGACGGCGCGTTGACGTAGCGTACTCCTTTGTCTGACATGAGCGCGCCTCATATCGCCCATTGCATTTCGATCAGCTTCAGCGCAGCGGCGATCGCGGGCTCGTCCTTATGCTCGGCGAGCGTGATGAAGCTCAGTTCGGTCGGCACGGTGACGCCTTCGACGATCGTCAACGCATGTGCATGCGCTTCGGCGATCGCCGTCGCATCGCGTGCAAGCGAGAGGCCGACGCCCGATTTGACGAGATCGAGCATCGACGGCTCCTGGTCCACTTCGGCGACCTTGACTGGTTTCACGCCCGCTTCGTCAAAGCGCCGCGACAGCAGCCGGTTATGCGCCGAGGCCGGCGGCGTCCAGATCCACGGCAGCGCGGCGAGCGCGCGCCAGTCGTGCGCGCTTTTGACGCGGTCTTTCCAGCCGGCCGGCGCGAGTACGCGGTACTGGAAGCGCGTCAGCGTAATCGAGTGAAACAGCGCGGCATCGCGCGCATCGTCTTCGGACGGCTGGCCGATATAAAAGCCGACGTCGAGTTCGCCCGCGCGGATCTGTTCGAGGACCCAGCCCGACATGCCGTGCCGCAGCGCGGTTTCGATATGCGGCCAGGTTTCCACCAACTGGCGCAAAAAGCCGCCGAGGCGTAGAAACTCAGGATCGAGGATCGTGCCGATACGCAGGCGCCCGCGCACTTCCTGGCGCAGGGTTGCCGCCGCGCGCTCGACGTCGCCGGCCGCCGCGAGCGCGCGCTCGGCATGCGGCAACAGCGCCTGGCCGTCGCGCGTCAGCGTGAGCCCGTGCGACGAGCGCGTGAACAGCGTCACGCCGAGCGCTTCCTGCAGATGTTTGATCTGCAGGCTCACGGCGGGTTGGGTCAGATGCAGCTGCGCGGCGGCGCGCGTCAGATTGCCCTCGCGCGCGACCGTCGCGAACGCCCTCAGCAGTGTCAGGTCCATCGGCTGATATTAGCGCGACTTATATCGCAGTTGAGCAGAACTCATTGAATTTCGCGTATTGAACGCGATTACGCTTCGGTTCAAAGGCGACATAAGAGCGCGACATCCATCGACTTTTTCGGCGAGGAAAACATGAGCGAGACAGATCGGAACCCTTCGCGCGTGCGGGAGCTGAAGCACGCGATCCACGGACGTCTGGTCGAGGGCACGAGCCAGCGCTTCGGCGACGTGTTCAACCCGGCGCTCGGCAGCATCGCGGCACGCGTGCCGCTCGCAAGCGTCGCGGAAGTCGATGCGGCGGTCGCGGCGGCGAAGGCTGCATTTCCGGCGTGGAGCGAGACCGCCCCGCTCAAGCGGGCACGCGTGATGTTCAAGTTCAAGGAACTGCTCGATAGACATCACGACGAACTCGCCGAACTGATTACGCGCGAACACGGCAAGGTGTTTTCCGATGCGAAGGGCGAGGTGACGCGCGGCATCGAAGTCGTCGAATTCGCATGCGGCATTCCGAATCTGCTGAAGACCGATTTCACCGATCAGATCGGCGGCGGTATCGACAACTGGAACCTGCGGCAGCCGCTTGGCGTGGTCGCCGGCATCACGCCGTTCAACTTCCCGATGATGGTGCCGTGCTGGATGTTCCCGATGGCAATCGCATGCGGCAACACGTTCGTGTTGAAGCCGTCGGAGCGCGATCCGTCCGCATCGATCCGGCTTGCCGAATTGCTGAAGGAAGCGGGTTTGCCCGATGGCGTATTCAACGTCGTGCATGGCGACAAGGTTGCGGTCGACGCGCTGCTCGCGCATCCCGACATCAGCGCCGTGTCGTTCGTCGGGTCGACGCCGATCGCCGAATACATCCATACGGAAGGCACCAGGCGCGGCAAGCGCGTCCAGGCGCTGGGCGGCGCCAAGAATCATCTCGTGGTGATGCCCGATGCGGACCTCGATCAGGCCGTCGACGCGTTGATCGGCGCCGCATACGGTTCGGCCGGCGAGCGCAGCATGGCGATTTCAGTCGCCGTCGCGGTCGGCCATATCGCCGACGAGCTCGTCGAACGTCTGACGCCGCGCGTGAAGGCGCTGAAGATCGCCAATGGCATGGACCCCACGGCGGAGATGGGCCCGCTCGTCACGGCTGCGCATCGCTCGAAGGTGTCGGGTTACGTCGATGCGGGCGTGAAGGAGGGCGCGACGCTCGTCGTCGATGGCCGCAGTCACGAAGTGGCGGGGCACGAGAAGGGCTTCTTTCTTGCCGGCACGCTGTTCGATAACGTGAAGACCGATATGTCGATCTATCGCGACGAAATCTTCGGCCCGGTGTTGTGCGTCGTGCGCGTGCCCGATTTTGCATCGGCCGTCGAGCTCATCAACAGGAACGAGTATGCGAACGGCGTGTCGTGCTTCACGACCGACGGCGGTATCGCGCGCGCGTTCTCGCGGCAGATCCAGATCGGCATGGTCGGCATCAACGTGCCGATTCCGGTGCCGATGGCATGGCATTCGTTCGGCGGCTGGAAGCGCTCGCTGTTCGGCGATCACAACGCCTATGGCGAGGAAGGCGTGCGCTTTTACACGCGCTACAAGAGCATCATGCAGCGTTGGCCGGACAGCATCGCGAAGGGTGCGGAATTCACGATGCCGGTCGCGAAGTAAGCACGCGGCGGATAGGGTTGAGAGTGAAAGCGATATAGCGAACGCGCTGTGCCGAACGGCTAGCGGCGCAACGCGCAAGGAGACCGGCAGTGAGCATGACTAACGTAACGTCGCAAACGACGCGCACAGCAGGCGGACGTGCAGCAGGTGAAAGAACGCTCGAAGGCGAATTCGACTACATCGTGATCGGTGCGGGCACGGCGGGATGCGTGCTCGCGAACCGTCTGAGCCAGGACCGCGACGTGTCGGTGCTGCTGCTCGAAGCGGGCGGCAGGGACGATTATCACTGGATCCACATACCTGTCGGCTACTTGCACTGCATCGGCAATCCGCGTACCGACTGGCTCTACAAAACAGCAGCGGAGCCTGGCTTGAACGGACGCTCGCTGTCGTATCCGCGCGGCAGGGTGCTCGGCGGCAGCTCGTCGATCAACGGCATGATCTATATGCGCGGCCAGCGCGAAGACTACGACGAATGGGCGCGCGTCACGAACGATTCGTCATGGGCCTGGGATGCCGTGCTGCCGGTGTTCAAACGCAGCGAAGACCATCACGGCGGCGGTAACGAATGGCACGGCGCGGGCGGCCAATGGCGCGTCGAGAAACAGCGCCTCAAATGGAGGATTCTCGAGACGTTCGCCCATGCGGCGCACGAAACCGGTATTCCGCACACCGAAGATTTCAATCGTGGCGACAACAGCGGCGTCGGCTACTTCGAAGTGAACCAGAAGCACGGCATTCGCTGGAATGCGTCGAAGGCATTCTTGCGGCCCGCGCTCGGGCGGCCGAATCTGACGATCATCACGGGTGCGCATACGCAGCGTCTGGTGTTCGAGGGCAAACGCTGCGTCGGCGTCGAATATCGCGGCAACGACGTCGACTACGTCGCGAAGGCGAAATGCGAGGTGATCCTGAGCGCCGGCGCCGTCAATTCGCCGCAATTGCTCGAGTTGTCGGGGATCGGCAATGGTGCGCGCCTGCAAAACCTCGGCATCGATGTCGTGCGGGATTTGCGCGGCGTCGGCGAGAATCTGCAGGATCATCTGCAATTGAGGATGGCTTATAAAGTGCGCGGCGTGCGGACGTTGAACACGTCTTCGGCGCACTGGTGGGGCAAGCTGATGATCGGGCTTCAGTATCTGCTGATGCAAAGCGGTCCGATGTCGATGGCGCCGTCGCAGCTCGGCGCATTCGCGAAATCGGATGCCGGCGATGTGTCGATTACGCGTCCTGACCTCGAGTACCACGTTCAACCGCTGTCGCTCGACCGCTTTGGCGAACCGTTGCATCGTTTCAATGCATTTACGGCGTCGGTATGTCACCTGCGGCCGACGTCGCGCGGCAGCATTCATATCGGCTCGCCCGACCCGCATGCGCCGCCGCTGATCGCACCGAACTATCTGTCGACCGATTACGACCGGCACGTCGCGGCCAACGCTTTGCGGCTCACGCGCCGCATTGCGGCTGCACCAGCGCTCGCGCGCTATTCGCCCGAAGAGATTCTGCCGGGCGTGCAGTTCCAGACCGAAGAGGAATTGCAGCGCGCGGCGGGCGAGGTCGGCACGACGATCTTTCATCCGGTCGGCACATGCCGAATGGGAACGACCGACGATCCCGCCGCGGTAGTCGATACGCGGCTTCGTGTGATCGGTGTCGACGGCTTGCGCGTGGTCGATGCGTCGGTCATGCCCAACATTACGTCGGGGAACACGAACTCGCCGACGTTAATGATCGCCGAGCGCGCGAGCGAAATGATCCGTGCCGACCGTCGCGCGCAGCGCAGCACGATGCAAAACGAAGCGATGTCTGCCGCGGCGCCCGTGTCGGTTGCGTGACAGTACCCGGGCGGCGGCGCATGCCTGAGGGGACGGGCCTCGCCGGGTGCCGACCCCGGATGTGCGCCGCATCAGTTAGTGCAAATCCCAATGAATGCGCTGCATCAATGGCGCGACAATGGCAGCCATGCTGCGTAGTGCGGCATGGCTTGCCGTCTGTATTGGTGCATCACGCCACGACCGGCAACGGGGGTTTGAACGCCATCCGACCTTGCGCAACGCTGCGCGGATTACCGTAGTGCTTCGCCTTACTTCGCATGGAAGGGAACATGATTCTCGGCGATACGATACTCGAGACGCGCGGGCTGACGAGGGAGTTCAAGGGGTTCACGGCGGTCAACGGCGTCAACCTGCGGGTGCGGCGCGGCTCGATTCATGCGCTGATCGGCCCGAACGGCGCGGGCAAGACCACTTGCTTCAATCTGCTTACGAAGTTTCTCGAACCGACAGCCGGGCAAATCGTCTTCAACGGCGTCGACATCACACGCGAGCGGCCGGCGCAGATTGCGCGGCGCGGCATCATCCGCTCGTTTCAGATTTCCGCAGTTTTCCCCCATCTGACCGCATTGCAAAACGTGCGCATCGGCTTGCAGCGCGCGTTGGGCACCGCGTTTCATTTCTGGAAGAGCGAGCGCACGCTGCATCAGCTCGACGACAACGCGCTCGATCTGCTCACGCAAGTCGGCCTGGCGGATTTCGCCGACGTGCCGACGGTCGAGCTGTCGTATGGCCGCAAGCGCGCGCTCGAAATCGCGACGACGCTCGCGATGGAGCCCGAACTGATGCTGCTCGACGAGCCGACGCAGGGCATGGGCCACGAAGACGTGGACCGCGTCACGGCGTTGATCAAAAAAGTATCGGCGGGCCGCACGATCCTGATGGTCGAACATAACATGAATGTGATTGCCGGCATCTCCGATACGATCACGGTTCTGCAGCGCGGCGAGGTGCTCGCGGAAGGAACCTATGCGGACGTATCGAAGAATCCGCTCGTGACGCAGGCCTATATGGGCAGTGCCGATGCCGCGCTGGCCGGAGCGCATGCATGAGCACGGTCACCGAGAACGAGAACGTCGAAACGAACGGGGCGTTGAGTGCGGAACCGGCGCTCGAAATCGCCGGGCTGCAGGCGTGGTACGGCGAGTCGCACATCCTGCACGGCGTCGATCTGACCGTTGCGCGCGGCGAGGTCGTCACGCTGCTTGGCCGCAACGGCGCCGGTCGCACGACCACCTTGCGCGCGATCATGGGACTGACGGGGCGTCGTACGGGTTCGATACGCGTGGGCGGCCGCGAAACGATCGATCTGCCCACGCACCGCGTCGCGCATTGCGGCATCGGTTATTGCCCCGAAGAACGGGGCATTTTCTCGAGCCTCTCGTGCGAGGAAAACCTGCTGCTGCCGCCCCTGGTCGGCGACGCGGCACACATGATGTCGCTCTCCGAAATCTACGAGATGTTCCCGAATCTGCAGGAACGCCGCATGAGCCAGGGCACGCGGCTATCGGGCGGCGAGCAGCAGATGCTCGCGGTCGCGCGCATTCTGCGCACCGGCGCGAACCTGCTGCTGCTCGACGAAATCTCGGAAGGACTCGCGCCGGTGATCGTGCAGGCGCTTGCGCGAATGATCGTCACCTTGAAGTCGCGCGGCTACACGATCGTGATGGTCGAGCAGAATTTCCGCTTCGCCGCGCCGCTTGCGGATCGCTTCTATGTGATGGAGCACGGCCGCATCGTCGAGCATTTCGGCGCCCAGGAGCTCGAAAGCAAAATGCCGGTCCTGCACGACCTGCTCGGCGTGTGAGCGGCGCGGGCGCTTCGATGTCGCGGCACCGCGCCCGCCGCTCCCGCGACGCACATTGCCTCTGATAAACACAACGCAGAACCAAGGAGACACACAGATGAAAAGGAAAACTCTCGCGCGCCTCACGTCACTCTGTTTCGCGGCGGCCGCCGGTATCGCGCTGACCGCGGGCAGCGCGCGGGCAGCCGACGACGCCGTGAAGATCGGCTTTATCACCGACATGTCGGGGCTCTATGCCGACATCGATGGCCAGGGCGGCCTCGAGGCGATTCGCATGGCCGTTGCGGATTTCGGCGGCAAGGTGAACGGCAAGCCGATCCAGATTCTCTACGCGGACCACCAGAACAAGGCCGATATCGCCGCCTCGCGCGCACGCGAGTGGTTCGACCGCGACGGTGTCGACGCCGTGATCGGCGGCACGAACTCGGCAACCGCGTTGTCGACAAACCAGGTCGCGGGCGAGAAGCACAAGGTGTACATCAACATCGGTGCGGGCGCCGATACGCTGACCAACGAGCAGTGCACGCCGTACACGGTCCACTATGCGTACGACACGACCGCGCTCGCCAAAGGCACCGGTTCGGCCATCACGAAGCAGGGCGGCAAGACCTGGTATTTTCTGACCGCCGATTACGCATTCGGCAAGGCGCTCGAAAAGAACACCGCGGACGTCGTGAAGGCCAACGGCGGCCAAGTGCTTGGCGAAGTGCGGCATCCGCTGTCCGCATCGGACTTCTCGTCGTTTTTGTTGCAGGCGCAAGCGTCGAAGGCGCAGATTCTTGGGCTCGCGAATGCGGGCGGCGATACGATCAACGCGATCAAGGCCGCCAAGGAGTTCGGCATCACGAAGACGATGAAGATCGCCGCGCTGCTGATCTTCATCGACGACATCCACAGTCTCGGGCTCGAGACGACGCAAGGCCTGATCGCGACCGACAGCTGGTACTGGAACAAGGACGCGAACACGCGCAAATGGGCCCAGCGCTATTTCGAGAAGATGAAGAAGATGCCGTCGAGCCTGCAGGCAGCCGACTACTCGGCCACGATGACATATCTGAATGCCGTGAAGGCGGTCGGCTCGACCGATCCGGACAAGGTGATGGCGCAGCTCAAGAAGACCAGGATCGACGACTTCTACGGTAAGGGCTATATCCGCCAGGACGGCAGCTTTATTCACGACATGTACCTGATGCAGGTGAAGACGCCCGCCGAGTCGAAAGAACCGTGGGACTACTACAAGATCACGGCAACGATCCCGGGCGAACAGGCATTTACGACAAAGCAGGAAACGCGCTGCGCGTTGTGGAAATAAGCGCCGGCGATAGCCTGCCGCGGACAGGCGGCGGCAGGCGCGCACGTTCCGCGTGCTGGGCGCATTGGGCTACGGTGGATTTGCGGTTGGCCTGATGCGCCCAGCGCGCTTTTGCTTTCACTTTGACGACGCGTTCAATGGATATTTTTGGCATCCCGCTGCCGGCCATGTTGAGCCAGTTGCTGCTCGGTCTCGTGAACGGTTCGTTCTACGCGATCCTGAGCCTCGGGCTGGCGGTGATTTTCGGCTTGCTCAACGTGATCAACTTCGCGCACGGCGCATTGTTCATGCTCGGCGCCATGCTCACATGGATGGGCCTCGCGTATTTCGGCCTGCCGTACTGGGTGATGCTCGTGCTCGCGCCCATCATCGTCGGATTGTTCGGGATGCTGATCGAACGATCGATGCTGCGCTGGCTCTACAAGCTCGATCACCTGTACGGGCTGTTGCTGACGTTCGGGCTCACGCTGGTCGTGGAAGGCGTGTTCCGCTCGATCTACGGCGCGTCCGGTCAACCGTACGATGTGCCAGATCTGCTTTCCGGCGCGACCAATCTCGGCTTCATGTTTCTGCCGAATTATCGCGCCTGGGTGGTGGTCGCGTCGCTGATCGTCTGCTTCGCGACGTGGTTCGTGATCGAGAAGACGCGCCTT
This sequence comes from Paraburkholderia sp. SARCC-3016, assembly GCF_031119615.1. Lineage (NCBI taxonomy): Bacteria > Pseudomonadati > Pseudomonadota > Betaproteobacteria > Burkholderiales > Burkholderiaceae > Paraburkholderia > Paraburkholderia sp. SARCC-3016. Next base: position 29,822 of record NZ_JAVHZD010000016.1, read on the forward strand.
GGCGCTTACCTGCGCGCCGGTACCGAGAATCCGAAGCTCGTCGAAGCCTTCGGCGTCAATGTGCCGATGATGGTCACGCTCACCTATGGTTTCGGCGTCGCGCTCGCGGCGTTTGCCGGCGTGCTGGCCGCGCCTGTCATCCAGGTCTCGCCGCTGATGGGGCAACCGCTGATCGTCACGGTGTTCGCCGTGGTAGTGATCGGCGGGATGGGGTCGATCATGGGCTCGATTCTGACCGGCCTGCTGCTCGGCGTGATCGAAGGCTTCACGCGAGTGTTCTATCCGGAGGCGTCGGCCACGGTCGTATTCGTGATCATGGCGCTCGTGCTGCTCGTGCGGCCGACAGGCCTCTTCGGCAAGGAAAAATAATGCAGAGAAAAGCGCTCTACGTGCTGCTGCTCATCGGTCTCATCGTTGCGCCGTTTGCCGGCGTGTACCCGGTGTTCGTGATGAAGGTGCTGTGCTTTGCGCTGTTTGCGGCGGCGTTCAATCTTCTGATCGGTTACACGGGGCTGCTGTCGTTCGGGCATGCGATGTTTCTCTCGACCGCCGGGTATATCACCGGCTATGCGATCCAGTCGCTCGGTACGACGCCTGAAATCGGCGTGCTCGCCGGCACCGCGGCCGCGACGCTGTTGGGGTTGATTGTCGGGCTGTTCGCGATTCGCCGGCAGGGCATCTACTTCGCGATGGTCACGCTCGCGCTCGCGCAGATGATCTACTTCGTGTTTCTGCAGGCGCCGTTCACGCATGGCGAGGATGGGCTGCAAGGCGTGCCGCGCGGCAGGCTGTTCGGCCTGCTCGATCTCTCGTCGGACCTCACGCTGTATTTCGTCGTACTGCTCGTGATGGTGCTCGCCTTCATGCTGATCGTGCGCATCGTGCACTCGCCATTCGGGCAGGTGCTGGTCGCGATCAAGGAGAACGAGCCGCGAGCGATTTCGCTTGGCTACGATACGAACCGCTTCAAGCTGCTCGCGTTCGTGCTGTCCGCAGGGCTCGCGGGTCTCGCCGGTGCGATGAAGGTGCTCGTGCTCGGGTTCGAAACGTTGAGCGATGCGTACTGGACGATGTCGGGCCTCGTCGTGCTGATGACGCTCGTCGGCGGCATGGGCACGCTGTTTGGGCCGCTGCTCGGCGCCGCGCTGATCGTCTCGCTCGAAGAGCGGCTCGGCGATATTGGCAACGTGATCGCGGCGGCGACGGGTATCGACTGGTTCCGTTCGCTAGGCGAATCGGTGACGATCGTCACGGGCCTGATCTTTATCGCTTGCGTGCTTGCATTCAGGCGCGGCATTGTCGGCGAAATCGTTGCGCGCGTGAAGCCATTGCGTGCATAAGCGGGTGGGGCAGGCGGAAGTGGAAACGCTTCCGGCCATGTCCGGTTGCTTCGTTATCCGATTCAAAACTAACGCGGTCAAACAGGCGCCAAACGAGTTCGACATGTATGTCAAAGTGTCGACACTGCGCGCCCCGATACGGTGCGCAGCTGCACCACTAGGGTAAATGCTAGTTGTTCGATAGAGCGTGCTTGTTTAATCTTCACACAGTTCTGATGCACCCGAATTTTGCAGGTGGAGAACGAGGAGACAATGAGGCGCTAAGCGCCCATACAAAAGCGCTGTTGGACTGGATCCAACAGCGCTTTTTACTTTTTGTCTGTCTTTTCGCGAAGTATCCGGCGTGCTCATCTTGCCGCGTCAATGAACGGCGCTCGAAACTGAGTTTCTGCGCCGCGAGGCCGCTTCAATAAGCCTGCTTCTTTCCGGCGGTAGATACCGCCTTGCTAGCCTCGCCGCACGCCTCGGCGCCTTCGGCTACACTCGCCATTCCCTGATATTGATGTCCCTGGTGTGGCCACAAGGTCATGCCACTTAAAACCGGCCCTTTATATCGATTGCGTTTCGACACGGGCGTAAGGAGTGGAATGAAGTCGGCATGGCGATGGATGAGCGCGGCGTTTTTGTGTGTGGCGTATCACGGCGCGATAGCGGCAGACGTAAAGATCGGCATCACGGTATCGGCGACGGGCCCGGCGGCGTCGCTCGGCATCCCCGAGAAGAACACCACCACGTTGCTGCCGAAAGAAATTGCAGGGCAGAAGGTCGACTACATCGTACTCGACGATGCGACCGATTCGACGCAGGCCGTGAAGAACACGCGCAAGCTGGCAAGCGAAGACCATGTCGACGCATTGATCGGCTCGACTGTCGTGCCGAACTCGCTTGCGATGATCGACATCGCAAGCGAAGCTCATACGCCGATGATTTCGCTCGGCGCGGCCGCGGCGATCGTGGAGCCGATGGATGCGAAGCGCGCGTGGGTGTTCAAGACGCCGCAAAACGACATCCTGATGGCGACCGCGATCGCGCAGCATATGGCAAGGCACGGCGTGAAAACGGTTGCGTTCATCGGCTTCGCGGATGCCTATGGCGAGGGCTGGTTCAAGGAGTTCTCGAAGGCGGCACAGCAGGCGAACATCAAGGTCGTCGCCAGCGAGCGCTTCGCGCGCAATGACACTTCGGTGACAGGGCAAGTGCTGAAAATGATGTCACAGCACCCGGATGCGGTGCTGATCGCGGGCGCCGGCACGCCGGCCGCGTTGCCGCAGCGCACGCTCAAGGAACGCGGCTACAACGGCAAGTACTACCAGACGCACGGCGTCGCGAACAACGACTTCCTGCGCGTGTGCGGCAAGGATTGCGACGGCACCTATCTGCCGGCCGGTCCGTTGCTCGTCGCCGATCAGCTGCCGGCGTCGAATCCCGCGAAGCAGGCCGCACTCACGTATAAGCATGCGTACGAATCCGCGTACGGCGCCGGGTCAGTGTCGACATTCGGCGGTCATATGTGGGATGCTGGACTGTTGCTGCAGCATGCGATTCCGATCGCGCTGAAGCAAGGTCAGCCGGGTACGCCGGCGTTCCGCGAAGCGCTGCGTGCGGCGCTCGAAAGCACGCGGGACCTGCCGGCCTCGCAAGGCATCTTTAACATGAGCGCCAACGATCACGCCGGCCTCGACGAGCGGGCGCGCGTGATGGTGCAGATCGTCGATGGCAAGTGGAAGCTCGTGTCGGACTGATTTGCATCGGTATCGGTGCATTGATGCATCCCGGCAAAGAAGGCGCGTGCAGCTCGACGCGCCTTTTTTTCTGCCTGCTCGCAGCGAAACCGAAGCCCCGGATATCTGAACAGGTCGAACCTTGAACAACACGAAACGATGGATGCGCGCCGCCGTCTCTGCCACGTTCGCCGCGGCATCCGCGTGCGGCGCCGGCTCGGCCGCGGCACAGGTGAAGATCGGCGTGACGTTGTCGACGACTGGTCCTGCCGCGTCGCTCGGCATTCCTGAGAAGAACACCATCGCGCTGCTGCCGAAAGAAATCGGCGGCAAGAGCGTGCAATACATCGTGCTCGACGATGCAACCGACAGCACGCATGCGGTGCAGAACGTGCATAAGCTGATCGACGAAGACCATGTCGATGCGATTATCGGCTCGACGGTCACGCCCGCCTCGCTGGCGATGCTCGACCCCATCGCCGAAAGCAAAACGCCGATGATCTCGCTTGCAGCATCCGGGTCGATCGTCGCGCCGATCGATGCGAAGCGCGAATGGGTGTTCAAGACGCCGCAAAACGATGCGCTGATGGCCGATGCAATCGCCGCTTACATGGAGAGGCACGGCGTGAAGTCGGTCGCGTTTCTCGGCTTTGCGGATGCGTATGGCGAGAGCTGGTACTCGGTCTTCAATGCGGCTGCGAACGCACATCATCTGAAGCTCGTTGCCAACGAACGCTATAACCGCACCGATGCATCGGTAACCGGCCAGGTGCTGAAAATGATGTCGCAGAACCCCGATGCGGTACTGATCGCAGGTTCCGGCACGCCCGCCGCGTTGCCTGCGAAGTCGCTGAAGGAGCGCGGCTACAACGGCAAGATCTATCAAACGCATGGCGTCGCGAATAACGACTTCCTGCGCGTGTGCGGCAAGGATTGCGACGGCGAGCTGCTGCCTGCGGGGCCGATTCTCGTCGCCGATCAGCTACCGGACTCGAACCCGGTCAAGCAGTCGTCGCAAGCCTACGAGAGTGCCTACGAAAAGGTCTATGGCGCGGGCTCGCTGTCGACGTTCGGCGGCCATGCGTGGGATGCCGGCCAGTTGCTGCAGCGGGCGATTCCCGAAGCGTTGAAGAAGGGGCAGCCGGGCACGGTCGCGTTTCGCACCGCGCTGCGCGAGGCGCTCGAAAGCGTGAAGAACATGCCCGGGTCGCACGGCATCTTCAACATGACGGCGACCGATCACAATGGCCTCGACAGTCGCGCACGCGTGATCGTGCGGATCGTCGACGGCAAATGGCAATTGCAGAAAGACTAGAACAAGCCATCCATGGCCTGCGGCCGCGACGTCGGCGCGCAAGCTTCGTATCGGGGACAATGGCAGGCGCCGCTGTGATGAATTGTCGCGATTAACGATCGCGATGAGGCGTCGATCAGCGCGCAAGGCGTTCCCGCTTTTCCATGCGCTTTCTGTTTTCTCCCCATTCCGGTTTTCGACGCTCCACGAAGGACGATTCTGTATGGATCTATCAATCGCGGCGATCCTCGCGCAGGACGGCATCACGACCGGCGCGATCTACGCATTGCTCGCACTTGCGCTCGTGCTAGTTTTTTCGGTGACACGCGTGATCTTTATCCCGCAAGGAGAGTTCGTTTCATATGGCGCGTTGACGCTCGCCGGCCTGCAATCGCAGAAATTTCCGGCCACATGCACGATGCTCGTCGCGTTAGGCGCCGCGTGCTTCGTCGTGGAAGCGGCCGGACTCGTTCGGCATCCCGAACGACGCGGCGCTGCGGCGCGCACGTTCGCTGCGCTGGCCGGCAAGTATCTGCTGTTCCCGGCCGCCGTCTATGCACTGACGCGCGCGCTCTTCATGCATCCGCAGCCGATGGTCGTGCAGATCGCGCTCGCGTTGCTGATCGTGATTCCCATGGGTCCACTGGTCTACCGGTTGGCCTTTCAGCCAATAGCCGAAACCACGACGCTTCTGCTGTTGATCGTCGCAGTCGCGGTGCACTTCGCGATGGTGGGCCTGGGGCTCGTGATGTTCGGTGCAGAAGGCTCGCGCACGAACGCATTCTCGGACGCGACATTCAATATCGGCACGTTGGCGATTTCCGGGCAGAGCCTCTGGGTGATCGGCACGGCGCTCGTGCTGATCGTCGCGCTGTATCTGTACTTCGACCGCTCGCTTTCCGGCAAGGCGCTGCGCGCGACATCGGTGAACCGCGTCGGCGCGCAACTGGTCGGCATCGGCACGACGCAGGCGGGGCGCCTGGCGTTCACGCTCGCAGCGGGCCTCGGCGCGCTGTGCGGCATGCTCGTCGCGCCGCTGACGACGATTTACTACGACTCCGGCTTTCTGATCGGCCTCAAGGGCTTCGTCGGCGCGATCATCGGCGGGCTCGTCAGCTATCCGCTCGCGGCAGCCGGCTCCTTGCTGGTCGGCTTGCTCGAGTCGTATTCGTCGTTCTGGGCGAGCGCTTACAAGGAAGTGATCGTATTCACGCTGATCATTCCGGTGCTGCTGTGGCGTAGTCTCGCGACGCCGCACACAGAAGAGGCGGAGGAATGACACGATGAAACGCCTCGTTCGAAACGGACCGTTCTTTCTATTTCTGGTCGTGCTATTTGCGCTGCCGGTCCTGCCGAAACCGGTTCACGTGCCCGAATACTGGATCACGCTGCTCAACTACGTCGGCCTGTATTCGATCGTCGCAATCGGTCTCGTGTTGTTGACGGGCATCGGAGGCATGACGAGTTTCGGGCAGGCTGCATTCGTCGGCATCGGCGCGTATTCGACTGCGTACCTGACGACGCAATTCGGCGTGTCGCCGTGGTTTGGATTGATCGCCGGCGTCCTGTTGACTGCGCTGATCGCGCTCGTGCTCGGCCTCGTGACCATGCGGCTGTCCGGGCATTTTCTGCCGCTCGGCACGATCGCGTGGGGGCTCGCGTTGTTCTTTCTGTTCGGCAACCTCGAATGGCTCGGCAAGTACGACGGCATCAACGGCATTCCGGCGCTGAACCTGCTCGGCATCGATCTGGAGACGGGGCGGCATATCTATTACCTGATCTGGGTCGTCGTGCTTGGTGCGGTCGTCTCTGTTCAGAATCTGCTTAATAGTCGGCCCGGACGAGCGATTCGCGCACTGCACGGCGGTGGATCGATGGCGGAGGCAATGGGTGTCGACACCGCGTGGATGCGCGTCGTGATCTTTATCTATGCAGCGGTACTGGCGGCAGTTTCGGGCTTTCTCTATGCCCATCTGCAGCGCGCGGTGAATCCGACGCCGTTCGGGCTCAATCACGGCATCGAGTATCTGTTTATGGCCGTGGTCGGCGGCGTGTCGCACGTGTGGGGCGCCGTGCTCGGCGCCGCGATTCTGACGGTGCTGCAGGACTATCTTCAAACGCTGCTGCCGAAGCTGCTTGGCGAGAACGGCAACTTCGAAGTGATCGTGTTCGGCATTCTGATGGTTGTGCTGCTGCAGTACGCGCGCGGCGGCGTCTGGCCGTTGGTCGCCCGGTTTTTCCCTCGGGGGCCGCGTGTCCATGTTCCGGACGACATGCAGCCGCCGTTGCCGATGCGCAGCAAGCCGGCGGCCGGCGAACGGTTGCTGAGCGTCGACAACGTGCGTAAGGAGTTCGGCGGGCTCGTCGCTGTGAACGACGTCAGTTTCGATGTGAAGTCGGGCGAAATCGTCGGGCTTATCGGACCGAACGGCGCCGGCAAGTCGACAACGTTCAATCTCGTCACCGGCGTGACGCCACCGACGCGCGGTACGGTCACGTTCGGCGGCGAGCGGATCGACGGGCTGAATTCACGCGCGATTGCGAGGCGCGGAATCGGGCGGACATTTCAGCACGTCAAGCTGCTGCCGGGCATGTCGGTACTCGAGAATGTCGCGATCGGCGCGCATCTGCGCGGCCGCGCCGGCGTGTGGCGAAGCATTGCGCGGCTCAACGGCGCGGAGGAAGCACGCTTGATGGCCGAAGCCGCCCGGCAAATCCGGCGCGTTGGGCTCGAGCAGCATAGGGATGACGAAGCCGGAAGCCTCGCGCTCGGCCAGCAGCGAATTCTCGAGATTGCGCGCGCGTTGTGCTGCGATCCGTTGTTGCTGCTGCTCGACGAGCCGGCCGCCGGCCTTCGCTATCAGGAGAAGCAGCAGCTGGCTGCGTTGCTGCGCCGGCTGCGCGAAGAGGGGATGAGCATTCTGCTTGTCGAGCACGATATGGACTTCGTGATGAATCTGACGGATCGGGTCGTAGTGATGGAATTCGGTACGCGCATCGCGGAAGGTTTGCCCGAGGAGGTGCAAAAAGATCCGGCTGTGCTCGAAGCGTATCTGGGCGGGGTGGAGTGATGACGATGCCTAACGTAACGGCCGCTACGTCCGGGCCGATTTTGCGAGTCGACGGTTTGTCGGTCCGTTATGGGAAAGTCGAAGCGTTGCATCGCGCGCGGATCGAGGTGCGGCCGGGGCAGATTGTCTCGGTGATCGGGCCGAACGGAGCAGGGAAGTCGACGCTGCTGAACGCGATCATGGGTTCGCTGCCGGTGACGGGATTCTCGCAGGGCGAGATTCTGTTTCGCTCGCGCGACGTTAGCGCGCTGCCAGTCGAACAGCGTGTTGCGGGCGGAATGTGCCTCGTGCCGGAAAAGCGTGAGCTATTCGCGACGATGACGGTCGAGGACAATCTCGTGCTCGGCGCATATCGGCGGAGAAAATTGGGCGAGCGCAATTACCTCGATCAGCTTGATCCGGTATTCGGCTTGTTCCCTCGGCTGAAGGAGCGTCGGAAGCAGGCGGCTGGGACCTTGTCGGGTGGCGAGCGGCAGATGCTCGCGGTCGGGCGCGCGCTGATGGGCAAGCCCGAACTGTTGATGCTCGACGAGCCGAGCCTTGGGCTTGCGCCGCTGTTCGTGAAGGAGATCTTCCGTATCATCAGCGCGCTGCGCGAGACCGGCGTCGCGACGCTGTTGATCGAGCAGAATGCGCGGGCGGCGTTGCAGATTTCCGATTATGGCTACGTTCTGGAGACGGGCGAAATAGCGCTCGAGGGGGTGGCGGCGGAATTGGCGCACAGTCCGCGGGTGATTGAAACCTATCTCGGCTTAGCGAAGAAGGTCCCTTGACACCTGTCACCGGGTTGCAGCGGCGCGGGAAGATCCGGGCAGCGCGTGGTGATTTGCAGCGGTTTCACGGATTTCGTCCCCGGCGAGCGCGGCGTGTTTCACGTGAAACGCGCCGTTTTGTGTCCGTACGCAACTCGACGTAAATCGGGCCAAAAGCGAACCCGTTATAATTCGCCCATACATTTTTCTGAAAGGCTCACGTCAACGGTCTGCGTGAGATCTCCGATGCTTTATCCCACAGAGTTTGACGTAATCGTCGTCGGCGGCGGGCACGCCGGCACTGAAGCCGCACTGGCTTCGGCCCGCATGGGCAACAAGACGCTGCTGCTCACACACAACATCGAAACGCTCGGCCAGATGAGCTGCAATCCGTCGATTGGCGGCATCGGCAAGGGCCATCTGGTCAAGGAAGTCGACGCACTCGGCGGTGCGATGGCGGCTGCTACCGACGAAGGCGGTATTCAGTTCCGGATCCTGAATTCGTCGAAGGGGCCCGCGGTCCGGGCGACGCGGGCGCAGGCGGATCGACTGCTGTATAAGCAGGCAATCCGGAGCCGCCTCGAAAATCAGCCGAACCTGTGGCTGTTCCAGCAGTCGGTCGACGATCTGATGGTGGAAGGCGATCGCGTGGTCGGCGCTGTTACGCAGGTTGGTATCCGTTTTCGCGCGCGCGCCGTGGTGCTGACGGCCGGGACGTTTTTGGACGGCAAGATTCACGTCGGGCTCAACAATTACACGGGTGGCCGCGCCGGCGATCCGGCTGCCGTGTCCCTTTCGTCACGCCTGAAGGAACTGAAGCTGCCGCAAGGGCGCCTGAAGACCGGTACCCCGCCGCGCATCGACGGTCGCACCATCGACTTTTCGAAGGTCGAGGAGCAACCTGGCGATCTCGATCCGGTGCCGGTGTTTTCATTCCTTGGTCGCGCCGAACAGCACCCGCGTCAGGTGCCGTGCTGGGTCACGCACACGAACGCGCAGACGCACGACATCATCCGCGGCGGCCTCGACCGGTCGCCGATGTACACGGGCGTGATCGAAGGCGTCGGTCCGCGCTACTGTCCCTCGATTGAGGACAAGATCCATCGGTTTGCGTCGAAGGAATCGCATCAGATCTTCCTCGAACCGGAAGGGCTGACGACTAACGAGTTCTACCCGAACGGCATCTCGACGAGCCTGCCGTTTGACGTACAGCTGGATCTGGTCCGCTCGATGCGCGGCCTTGAGCATGCGCATATCCTGCGGCCCGGCTATGCGATCGAATACGATTACTTCGATCCGCGTGCGCTGAAGGCTTCGCTTGAAACCAAGGCGATCAGCGGACTGTTCTTTGCGGGGCAGATCAACGGGACAACCGGCTACGAAGAAGCCGCGGCCCAAGGTCTTCTCGCCGGCATTAATGCCGGATTGCAGGTGCAGGGCAAGGAAGCATGGTGCCCGCGTCGCGACCAGGCCTATCTCGGCGTGCTGGTCGACGATCTGGTCACTCGCGGCGTTTCTGAGCCGTACCGGATGTTCACGAGTCGAGCTGAATATCGCCTCAGTCTGCGCGAAGACAATGCCGATATGCGTTTGACGGAAATCGGTCGCGAACTTGGCGTCGTCGACGACGTGCGCTGGGACGCATTCAGCCGCAAGCGCGACGCGGTTTCACGTGAAACAGAGCGTCTGCGCTCCACATGGGTCACACCGAAGACGCTTTCCTCTGACGAAGCTACGGCCTTGCTCGGCAAGCCGATCGATCACGAGTACAACCTCGCGGAGTTGTTGCGCCGTCCGGGCGTTTCATACGATGGCGTCTGCGCATTGCGCGACGGCGCCTGCGCGCCGATAGAAGCACTCGCCGATGATCCGATTCTGCTCGAGCAGATCAAGGAACAGATCGAAATCGGCATCAAGTACCAAGGTTACATCGAGCGTCAGGCCGACGAGATCGAGCGTAACGGGGCGCACGAGAACACGCGTCTGCCGGACGCGCTCGACTATGCGGACGTGCGCGGACTGTCGTTCGAGGCGCGTCAGAAGCTCACGCAGCACCGTCCGGAGACGATCGGTCAGGCTTCGCGGATTTCCGGTATCACGCCGGCCGCGATCTCGCTGCTGATGGTTCACCTGAAGCGGGGGCTGGGCCGCCGTCCAGTGGCCGCGACGCAGCCGGTCACCACCGATTCCGGCACGGACAGCACGCCGGCCGCTCAATGACGGCGCGTCACAGCGGTTCGGTCGCTGCCAGTCGCGAGTCGCTGGCGGCGCTGCTGGTCGAAGGCGCGCGCGCACTGAGCATCGAACTCACCGACACGCAACACACAAAACTGCTCGACTACGTCGCGTTGCTCGCCAAATGGAACGCCGTCTATAACCTGACGGCGATACGCGACCCGCGGCAGATGCTGGTCCAGCACATTCTCGACTCGCTATCGATCGTGCCGCATCTCGTAGCTCGGCGAGCCGCGTCGTCGGTGCTCGACGTCGGGTCAGGCGGCGGACTGCCCGGCATCGTGCTCGCAATCGTGCTGCCGGACTGGCGCGTCACGCTCAACGACATCGTTCATAAGAAAACCGCGTTTCAGGCGCAGGCGAAGGCCGAGCTCGCGCTCGCGAATTTATCGGTGGTGACCGGACGTGTCGAAACGTTGCGTCCCGGTATCGAAGTACCCGAAAAATTCGATGTGATCGTATCGCGCGCATTCGCAGAGCTCGCGGATTTCGTTACACTGGCCCGGCATCTCGTCACGGAACATGGTGCGATCTGGGCGATGAAGGGTGTGCGTCCCGATGCCGAGATCGCGCGCCTGCCCGCCGGTGCGAAAGTGAAGCAGGTCATCCGGCTTGATGTGCCCTCGCTCGATGCTGAACGGCATTTGCTGGAAATTCTTGTCGAAGAACCTGGTGCGGCGGCTGCGCGTGCGTCAAACTAGGCCGGCGTCGCTAAGTCGACGCGGCGAGCGCAGGTAGCAAAGCCGGCGCACAAGCGAATTCATACCAAACATCCAAGGCTGCAAAGGGACACATCCAAGATGGCAAAAATCTTCTGCGTTGCGAACCAGAAGGGTGGAGTCGGCAAAACGACGACAGCTGTCAATCTCGCCGCGAGCCTCGCATCGCAGGGACAACGTGTTCTGCTTATCGATCTCGATCCGCAGGGCAACGCGACGATGGGCAGCGGTATCGACAAGGCCGCGTGCGAGAACACCGTCTATGAAGTGCTGTGCGACGGGGTCGCGGTAGCCGACGCGCGCGTCAAATCCGAAGCGGTTTCCTACGATGTGCTGCCGGCGAACCGCGAACTCGCGGGCGCCGAGATCGAGCTGGTCGGTGTCGAAAACCGCGAGCGTCAACTGAAGGAAGCGCTGCTGCACGTCGTCGAAGACTACGATTTCGTGCTGATCGACTGCCCGCCGGCGCTGTCGCTGCTGACGCTGAACGGCCTGTGCGCCGCGCACGGCGTCGTGATCCCGATGCAATGCGAGTACTTTGCGCTCGAAGGTCTGTCGGACCTCGTCAATACGATCAAGCAGGTTCATGCGAACATGAATCGCGATCTGAAAGTAATCGGCCTGTTGCGCGTGATGTTCGATCCGCGCATCACCTTGCAGCAACAGGTGTCCGACCAGTTGAAGGAGCATTTCGGCGACAAGGTGTTCGACGCGGTCATCCCGCGCAACGTGCGTCTTGCCGAGGCGCCCAGTTACGGGCTGCCCGGCGTCGTGTTCGACCGTGCGTCGCGCGGCGCGCAAGCCTACGTGCAGTTCGGCGCGGAAATGATCGAACGGGTGCGCGCGCTATGAGTACACAACGCCAATCGTCGAAATCGGATCGAGGAAACACGATGAACGCAGTAGCAAGAAAGAAGGGGCTGGGCAGAGGACTCGAGGCGCTGCTTGGCGGAAGTGCGGACATCACCGAAGCGGTCAAGATCGATGGCGCGCCGCATACGCTGCCGTTGTCGCGGATGCAGGCGGGCAAGTACCAGCCGCGTACGCGCATGGACGAGGGCGCATTGCAGGAGCTCGCGGCGAGCATCCGTGCGCAGGGCCTGATGCAGCCGATTCTCGTGCGGCCGATCGGCGGCGACAGATTCGAAATCATCGCGGGCGAGCGCCGCTATCGCGCCGCGCATATCGCGGGCCTCGAAGAAGTGCCGGTGCTCGTGCGCGACGTGCCGGACCAGGCCGCCGCGGCGATGGCGCTGATCGAGAACATCCAGCGCGAAGATCTGAACCCGCTCGAAGAGGCGCAGGGCATCCAGCGTTTGCTCGACGAATTCAAGTTCACGCACGAGCAGGCAGCGGAATCGGTCGGCCGCTCGCGCAGTGCGGTATCGAACCTGCTGCGCCTGCTGAACCTCGCGGCGCCTGTGCAGACCATGCTGCTTGCCGGCGATCTCGATATGGGTCACGCGCGCGCGCTGCTTGCCGTCGACTCGGCGACGCAGATCACGCTCGCAAACCAGGTCGTCAACAAAGGCATGTCGGTACGCGAGACCGAAAAGCTCGTGACCGCGACCAACAAGGCCACGCCGGCGCCGAAAGTGCGCGTGGACCACGACGGCGGCCGCGATACGCGGCGCCTCGAAGAAGAACTGTCGGACCTGCTCGCGGCAACGGTGAAGATCAAGCTCGGTCGCCGCGGACGGGGCCAGTTGACGGTCGAATTCGGCGACCTGGACGCGCTCGAGGGTATTCTCGCGCGTCTGCGTGGCACCGACGCTTCTGCTTAAGCGCGTTCGATCGTGCCGTCAGCGGAACGCGCGTCGACGCCCGCGCACCACGTGCTGCGGGCCGTATGGCTATTCGTCGCAAAGGAACCGGTGCTCGCGATTCTGGCGATCGCACTGATCCTGTTGCAAATCCTCCATCCGCGCGCATGGACGTCGCTGCCGTCGCTCGTCGACTGGCAGACCGTGTTGACGCTTACCGGTCTGCTCATTCTGACGAAAGCCGTGGAGCGTTCAGGATTCCTGATGTGGTCCGCGCATCGTGTCGTTCATCATATCCATACGGAGCGTGCGCTCGCGTGTCTGCTGATCGGGCTCGCGGCCGCATTATCGACAGTACTGACAAACGATGTCGCGCTCTTCGTCGTCGTGCCGCTTGCGTTGTCGCTGCACAAGCTGACGCCGTTGCCGCTCAGGCGCCTCGTCATCTTCATCGCGCTCGCGGTCAACGCGGGCTCGATTCTGACACCGCTTGGTAATCCTCAGAATCTGTTCCTGTGGCAAACGAGCGGCGTATCGTTCGGCGGCTTCGTCTGGGCGCTCGCGCCATTGTGCGCAGTGCTGATGGCGATGCTGTATTTGCTGACGGCAGTGTCGTTCCGCGGCGCGCCGCTCGATCTGTCGAAGGACGTCGAGCCGCATCCGGTGGACCGGCCGCTCATCGGCGTGGCGGCTTTGCTGTTCATCGCGTTCGTCGTGCTCGCGGACGCGCATCGGTCCGGCATCGGCCTTGCGGGCGTCGCAATCGGTTTTCTGCTCTGGCGGCCATTAATTGTGCTGAAGATCGACTGGCTGCTGCTGCTGATCTTTGTGCTGATGTTTATCGTGCTGCGCAGCGTTGCCGCGTTGCCGTTCGTGCATCAGTCGGTGAGCGCGTGGCACCTCGCGACGCCATTAAGAACCTATGTGGCAGGCGCAGTTTTGTCGCAGGGCATCAGCAACGTTCCGGCTGCGATCATGCTCGCTGAATTTTCCAGGGACTGGCGCGCGCTCGCATTCGGCGTCAGCGTCGGCGGCTTCGGTTTCGCGATCGGCTCGCTCGCGAATCTGATCGCCATGCGGCTCTCGAACGAGCGCGGCATGTGGACGCAGTTTCATCTTTTTTCAGTGCCTTTCTGGATAATCGCCGGCGTGTTCGGCGGATGGATTCTGCTGCATTTCTGACACCGGCCTTCGCTGCATGAAGCATCGGCGAAGCGGTGAAAAAATTTCGAAAAGCGCGCGGCTTCGATGCATCGGCAGGTCGCTTACAATCGCTGGCCGATTCATTCAAAAAAGGCATGTTTTCGTATCGCGAGACACGCCGCCACGGTATTTATTGAGTACCCTAAAGTCTTGAATTGGTTGCAACTATCGCTTACAATCCCCCGGATTTATTTGCTTGGCACCCCCGTAAGCGGTGAGTAAGCTCGCGGGCTGAACAGAACTTGGCGGGACACTGCAATGGCGGTACAAAAGTCGGACGCGGCGCTGCATCAAGCGCCGAAGCAAAGCGACGACAATCACCGTACTGAGCATGGCGTCTCTGAGACGGCTTCAGATTCATCGAAAGTTCAGGACGTTGTTCAGCGTAATGAGCAGCGAACCGGGCATGACGATGCGTGGGATGTCGAGCAGCAAGATAACAATATCGTTCCGCTCACTCGGGCAGAGGCTGAGAAGCTATTCGGTCCGAACGTGAGTCGTCCATCGCGCGTCACGCCTTACAAGGTCGTGGCGGCGCAAATGGTTTTGTCCCTGGGTGCGACGCTGCTGTGGTGGCTGTTCTACAAGCCGCCGGGCGATGCTGCGCTGTCCGCATTTCTCGGGGGGGCGATTTGCTGGGTGCCGAGCGCGTTGTTCGCGGCACGTCTGAAGAAGTTGAGCGGCGCCGAGACGGTGATGAGCTGGATGATCGGCGAAGCGCTCAAGATGGGGGCGACGATCGCCATGTTCGTTGCCATCGCGTTCGGGTATCACGGCGTGCAGTGGGTTCCGCTGCTCGTGACTTACCTGCTCGCGCTCAAGACGTACTGGATAGCACTAGCCTGGCGGTAACGCAGGTCAAGCGAAGGTAAAGAACACTGGCTGACGCGGCAACGCGTCGCCGAATGGCGTGCGGGCTCGAGACGGCTCGCACCGGGTTGGCCTGCGACGCGAACGGCGGCAGGCGGCCTGGAACGATTTTCGACAATTTGGGTGGCAATAACGATATGGCAGCTAGCGAAGGAACGCGCGCTCTGGATCCGTCCGAGTACATCGCGCATCACTTGCAGAATTTCTCCACCGAGCATCAGACGTCGATTTTCGACATCCATGTCTGGAATCTGGATACGCTCTTCTGGTCGATCGTTTGCGGCCTCGTCACCATCCTCATCTTGCGCCTCGCTGCGCGCAAAGCCACGCCGGGCGTTCCGGGCCGCTTCCAGTGCGCGGTCGAGATGCTCGTCGAAATGGTCGAAGACCAATCGAAGGCGATGATCCACGGCAACCGCCGTTTCATCGCGCCGCTCGCGCTCACGGTGTTTGTTTGGGTCGCGCTGATGAACGCGCTCGACTTCATCCCCGTCGACCTGCCGGGCCGCGTGATCGGCTGGCTGGGCCTCTCGGAAATCATCCCCCATCATCGCATCGTGCCGACGGCAGATCTGAACGGCACGCTCGGCATCGCGCTCGGCGTGTTCGTGCTGATGATTTACTACAACTTCAAGATCAAGGGCGCAGGCGGCTTCGTGCACGAACTGCTGTCGGCCCCGTTCGGCGCACATCCGCTGCTGTGGATCCCGAACCTTGCACTGAACATCATCGAGTTCGTCGCGAAGACGGTTTCGCTCGGCATGCGGCTTTTCGGCAACATGTACGCGGGTGAACTGCTGTTCCTGCTGATTGCCCTCCTGGGCAGCATCTGGAACTTCGGTGCGGACACGACGGTGCTTGGCTTCATCGGCCATGTGATCGCGGGCAGCGTGTGGGCGATCTTCCACATCCTGATCGTTCTGTTGCAGGCGTTCATTTTCATGATGCTGACGCTGGTGTATATCGGCCAGGCACACGACAGCCACTAACCCCGGTCCTGTCGGCTAAAAGAATCGCTTTTATTTTTCTAAATCCCAGTTCCAAAAAGACTTTTCACAAAGGAGTGATCATGCAAGCTTTCATCGCCAACATCCAGGGTCTGACCGCCATCGGTATCGGCATCATCATCGGCCTGGGTGCAATCGGCGCCTGTATCGGTATCGGCCTGATGGGCGGCAAGTACATCGAAGCGTGCGCCCGCCAGCCGGAACTGATGAACCCGCTGCAAACGAAGATGTTCCTGCTCGCGGGTCTGATCGATGCGGCGTTCCTGATCGGCGTTGGTGTGGCCATGCTGTTTGCGTTCGCGAACCCGCTGCTGTCGAAGCTGGCAGGCTGAGGTTCCTCGGAACTGCGCGCCCTGACCTATAACAGGAATGGCGCTAAGCGGAACGGGTACTGGGCGCTGATCGAGCACTGATTCGATGAGCGCCTTGCCGTTTCCCGTCTCCCCGTCCGAACTAGCAACATTTAAGGAAACACCGTGAATCTCAACGCAACTCTGTTTGCGCAAATGGTCGTGTTCCTGATCCTCGCGTGGTTCACGATGAAGTTCGTGTGGCCGCCGTTGGTCAACGCCCTCGACGAGCGCGCGAAGAAAATCGCCGATGGCCTGTCGGCTGCCGAAAAGGGCAAGGCGGAACTCGAAGCCGCGCACAAGCGCGTCGGCGAGGAGCTTGCGCAGGCTCGCAACGATGGCCAGCAGCGCATCGCCGAAGCCGAAAAGCGCGCCGTGTCGGTCGCTGACGAAATCAAGGCGCAGGCGCATGCCGAAGCCGCCCGGATCATCGCTCAGGCGAAGGCCGATGCCGACCAGCAAATCGTGAAGGCGCGCGAAGCGCTGCGCGGTGAAGTGGCGGCGCTTGCGGTGAAGGGTGCCGAACAGATCCTGAAGCGTGAAGTGAACCAGTCGGTTCACGCCGATCTGCTGAATCAACTCAAAACCGAGCTCTGATCATGGCCGAACTTGCCACCATCGCCCGTCCGTACGCTGAAGCGCTGTTTGCCGTCGCGCAGGCGGGCGACGTCAACGCCTGGTCCACGCTCGTGCAGGAACTGGCTCAGGTTGCGAGCTTGCCCGAAGTCGAATCGATCGCGACGAGCCCGAAGGTGGGCCGCGCCCAGGTCGTCGACCTCGTGCTCGCCGCGGTGAAGTCGCCGCTCAAAGACGACGCGCAGGCAAAGAACTTCGTGCAGATGCTGGTCGACAATCACCGGCTGCCGCTGTTGCCGGAAATCGCGACGCAGTTCGACGCGCTGAAGAACGCACGCGAAGGCGCGGCCGACGCGCATATCGTTAGCGCATTCCCGCTCGAAGGCCAGGCACTGGACGAACTCGTCGCGGCGCTCGAGCGCAAGTTCAAATGCAAGCTGAAGCCGACCGTCGAAGTGGACGCGTCGCTGATCGGCGGCGTGCGTGTGACGGTGGGCGACGAAGTGCTCGATACCTCGGTCCGCGCGCGGCTCGCCAGAATGCAGACGGCGCTTACCGCGTGATTTTTGCAGACGTCGGCGCGTGAATCGCAGAGCCGCTGGCACGCAACAGAATTGACTATCAGGAGCGAATAATGCAACTCAATCCCTCTGAGATCAGCGAGCTGATCAAGAGCCGGATCCAGGGCCTTGAAGCGAGCGCAGACGTTCGCAACCAGGGCACCGTGATCTCCGTGACCGACGGCATCGTGCGCATTCACGGCCTGTCGGAAGTGATGCAGGGCGAAATGCTCGAGTTTCCGGGCAACGTCTACGGCCTCGCGCTGAACCTCGAGCGCGACTCGGTCGGCGCCGTGATTCTGGGCGAATACGAAAGCATCTCGGAAGGCGACATCGTCAAGACGACGGGCCGCATTCTCGAAGTGCCGGTCGGCCCGGAACTGGTCGGCCGCGTGGTCGATGCGCTCGGCAACCCGATCGACGGCAAGGGCCCGGTCAACGCGAAGCTGACCGACGCGATCGAAAAGATCGCGCCGGGCGTGATCTGGCGTAAGTCGGTGTCGCAGCCGGTGCAAACGGGCCTGAAGTCGATCGACTCGATGGTGCCGATCGGCCGTGGCCAGCGCGAGCTGATCATCGGCGACCGTCAGTGCGGCAAGACCGCGGTGGCTGTCGATACGATCATCAACCAGAAGGGCAAGGATCTGATCTGTATCTACGTCGCGATCGGCCAGAAGGCTTCGTCGATCATGAACGTGGTGCGCAAGCTCGAAGAAACGGGCGCGCTCGAATACACGATCGTCGTTGCCGCTTCGGCGTCGGAATCGGCTGCGATGCAATACCTCGCGCCGTATGCCGGTTGCACGATGGGCGAATACTTCCGCGACCGCGGCCAGGACGCGCTGATCATTTACGACGACTTGACCAAGCAAGCCTGGGCCTACCGTCAGATCTCGCTGCTGCTGCGCCGTCCGCCGGGCCGTGAAGCGTACCCGGGCGACGTGTTTTATCTGCACTCGCGTCTGCTCGAACGCGCCGCGCGCGTGTCGGAAGAGTACGTCGAGAAATTCACGAAGGGCGAAGTGAAGGGCAAGAGCGGCTCCCTCACGGCGCTGCCCGTGATCGAAACGCAAGCCGGCGACGTGACCGCGTTCGTTCCGACGAACGTGATCTCGATTACCGACGGCCAGATCTTCCTCGAAACCGACCTCTTCAACGCGGGCATCCGGCCGGCGATCAACGCCGGCGTGTCGGTGTCGCGTGTCGGCGGCGCGGCGCAGACGAAGGTCGTGAAGAAGCTGTCGGGCGGTATCCGTACCGACCTCGCGCAGTACCGTGAACTGGCGGCGTTCGCGCAGTTCGCATCGGACCTCGACGAAGCGACCCGCAAGCAGCTCGAGCGCGGCCGCCGCGTGACGGAACTGCTGAAGCAGCCGCAGTACCAGCCGCTGCAGGTGTGGGAACTGTCGGTCGCGCTGTTCGCCGCGAACAACGGTTACCTCGACGATCTGGAAGTGAAGGACGTGCTCGCATTCGAGCGCGGCCTGCGCGAATACCTGAAGACGAGCCACGCCGATCTGATCAAGCGCATCGAAGATAACAAGGACCTGTCGAAGGACGACGAAGCCGCGCTGCACACGGCTCTGAAGGACTTCAAGAAGTCCGGCGCTTACTGATCGCGTACTGAGCCGATCCGCGAGACATAACCGGACCTCGAAGCAGCGCGGGCAACTGAAGCAACGAAATAAGCCCGCGCGGTTGCGATCAAGGAGCAAGCAATGGCTGGAATGAAGGAAATTCGCGGCAAGATCAAGAGCGTGCAAAACACGCGCAAGATCACGAAAGCGATGGAGATGGTCGCGGCATCGAAGATGCGCCGCGCCCAGGAGCGCATGCGCGCTGCCCGTCCG
Source organism: Paraburkholderia sp. SARCC-3016 (assembly GCF_031119615.1). Lineage (NCBI taxonomy): Bacteria > Pseudomonadati > Pseudomonadota > Betaproteobacteria > Burkholderiales > Burkholderiaceae > Paraburkholderia > Paraburkholderia sp. SARCC-3016. Next base: position 49,133 of record NZ_JAVHZD010000016.1, read on the forward strand.
TACGCCGACAAGGTCCGTGACATCGCCGCGCACATGAGCCGTGCGAACCCCGAGTATCGCCATCCGTTCATGGTGGCGAACGAGGGCGCGAAGACGGCCGGTTTCATCCTCGTCACGACTGACAAAGGTCTGTGCGGCGGGATGAACACGAACGTCCTGCGTGCGTCGCTGCAGAAGTTCAAGGAGCTCGAAGCCGAAGGCAAGACGATCGACGCAACGGCGATCGGCAGCAAGGGCCTCGGCTTTCTGAACCGTCTGCGCGCGAAGGTCGCATCGAATGTCGTGCAGCTCGGCGACACGCCGCACCTCGAGAAGCTGATCGGCGCGGTGAAGGTGCAGCTCGACCTGTACTCGGAAGGCAAGGTCTCGGCGGTGTACCTCGCGTACACGCGCTTCATCAACACGATGAAGCAGGAGCCCGTGATCGAGCAGCTGTTGCCGCTGTCGGCCGACAAGTTCGAGGCGACGGGAGAAGGCGACAAGGCGACCCCGAGCACGTCGTGGGACTACATCTACGAGCCGGACGCGCAGACGGTGGTCGACGAACTGCTCGTGCGTTATGTCGAAGCGCTGGTCTATCAGGCCGTCGCGGAAAACATGGCGTCGGAACAGTCGGCACGCATGGTCGCAATGAAGGCCGCTTCGGATAACGCGAAGACGGTCATCAACGAGTTGCAGCTGTCGTACAACAAGAGCCGCCAGGCCGCGATCACGAAGGAACTGTCGGAGATCGTCGGCGGCGCCGCGGCAGTCTGAGCGTAACGACGACGCGCCAGGCGACTGAAAGCAATCGAAAGCGACCGCGCAAAGAAGATTAGCTGCGGGCAACCAACCGCGCCGTAGCGCGAGTGAAGAATTGAGTATCTAAAGGAAAAGCGATGAGTACAACTGCTTTGGTAGAAGGCAAGATCGTACAGTGCATCGGCGCGGTGATCGACGTGGAATTCCCGCGTGAACACATGCCGAAGGTGTACGACGCGCTCATTCTCGAAGGTTCGGAGCTGACGCTCGAAGTCCAGCAGCAGCTGGGCGACGGCGTGGTCCGCACCATCTGTCTGGGTTCGTCCGATGGTCTGCGCCGCGGCGTCGTGGTGAAGAACACCGCGAAGCCGATCAGCGTGCCGGTCGGCAAGCCGACGCTGGGCCGCATCATGGACGTGCTGGGCCGCCCGATCGACGAAGCGGGCCCAATCGCGAGCGACACGATGCGCTCGATCCACCAGAAGGCGCCGGCGTTCGACGAACTGTCGCCGTCCACCGAGCTGCTCGAAACGGGCATCAAGGTTATCGACCTGATCTGCCCGTTCGCGAAGGGCGGCAAGGTCGGTCTGTTCGGCGGTGCGGGCGTGGGCAAGACCGTCAACATGATGGAGCTCATCAACAACATCGCGAAGGAGCACGGCGGTTACTCCGTGTTCGCGGGCGTGGGCGAGCGTACCCGTGAGGGCAACGACTTCTACCACGAAATGAAGGACTCGAACGTTCTCGACAAGGTCGCGCTCGTGTACGGCCAGATGAACGAGCCGCCGGGTAACCGTCTGCGCGTCGCGCTGACGGGCCTGACGATGGCCGAGCACTTCCGTGACGAAGGCCTCGACGTGCTGTTCTTCGTCGACAACATCTACCGTTTCACGCTGGCCGGCACCGAAGTGTCGGCACTGCTCGGCCGTATGCCGTCGGCGGTCGGTTATCAGCCGACGCTCGCTGAAGAAATGGGCAAGCTGCAAGAGCGCATCACGTCGACGAAGACCGGCTCGATCACGTCGGTGCAGGCCGTGTACGTGCCTGCCGATGACTTGACCGACCCGTCGCCGGCTACGACCTTCGGCCACCTCGACGCAACGGTCGTGCTGTCGCGTGACATCGCATCGCTCGGTATCTACCCCGCGGTGGACCCGCTCGACTCGACGTCGCGTCAGATCGACCCGCACGTGATCGGCGAAGAGCACTACGGCATCACGCGTTCGGTCCAGCAAACGCTGCAGCGCTACAAGGAACTGCGCGACATTATCGCGATTCTGGGCATGGACGAACTGTCGCCGGAAGACAAGCTGTCGGTCGCTCGCGCGCGCAAGATCCAGCGTTTTCTGTCGCAGCCGTTCCACGTCGCGGAAGTCTTCACGGGCTCGCCGGGCAAGTACGTGCCGCTGAAGGAAACGATCCGCGGCTTCAAGATGATCGTCGAAGGCGAATGCGATCACCTGCCGGAGCAGGCGTTCTACATGGTCGGCACGATCGACGAAGCCTTCGAAAAGGCCAAGAAGATCCAGTAACGGCTGGGTGTAACGAAGGTGGCGCCGGCCGGCGTGTATCGGTACGCGTGATGTATCTGGTCCGCTTCAACCGGCGCCTCGTCCTACACTCAACCTGTCGACAGGAGTCGAGACTTTATGGCAACTATCAAGGTAGACGTCGTCAGCGCGGAAGAGGAAATCTTCTCGGGCCAGGCGAAGTTCGTTGCGCTGCCGGGCGAGGCGGGCGAGCTCGGCATTCTGCCGGGCCACACGCCGCTGATCACGCGGATTCGTCCGGGTGCGGTGCGTATCGAGGCCGAGAATGGCGAAGAGGAATTCGTGTTCGTCGCCGGCGGCATTCTCGAGGTGCAGCCCGGTGCGGTGACGGTTCTGGCCGACACGGCGATCCGCGGCAAGGATCTCGACGAGGCGAAGGCCGAGCAGGCCCGCAAGCGCGCGGAAGAGGCGCTGCAGAACACGGGCTCGAACCTTGAATACGCAACCGCGCAGGCGGAACTCGCGTATGCGACGGCTCAGCTTGCGGCGATCCAGCGTCTGCGGAAACTGCGCGGACAGCACTAGGAAGCACCGTCGTCGACTCGCGCGACGATGATAGAAAGGCAGCCCGCGCGGCTGCTTTTTTATTTGGGCGGCGTGCCGGCATCGCGGCGCATGCCTGAACGGTGAGGGAAAGCCTCGATGCCGCGCACGTTACGGCCGGCGCACAATCTCTTCGCCATCAGTTTCCTTCAGCGGGCATCCCTTCCAGCACTCATGTTCGACGAGACGGCGCGAGGCGCGTGAAAGCGCGCATTTCGTTTGACTCGGGACTCAGGAGGCAAGCATGCAAGCGACAGGCACCCCCGCCCAGATTGCGCCGAAAGACGGCCTCTCATACGTGCGCGGCTCAACCGACATCGCGCTCAGCACCGCGACGGTCGGCCAGTTCCTGCGCGAGACCGCACGGCGTTTTCCCGACCGGCCGGCCGTCGTATTTCGCGAGCAACGCATCCGCTGGAGCTGGAAAGCTTTCGCGCAAGAGGTCGACATTCTGGCGTCCGGTTTCACGGCGCTCGGCATCGGCAAAGGCGATCGCGTCGGCATCTGGTCGCCGAATCGCATCGAATGGCTGCTTACGCAGTTCGCGACTGCACGTATTGGCGCGATCCTCGTCAACATCAATCCCGCATACCGGCTCGCCGAACTCGAATACGCGCTGAACAAGGTCGACTGCATGGCGATCGTCGCGGCCGAACGCTTCAAGTCGTCGATGTACCTCGACATGCTCGGCGAGCTCGCGCCGGAACTCGCGACGCAAACGCCCGGCGACCTGCGCATCGCGCGCTTGCCCGAGCTGCGCATCGTGATCCGACTCGGCGACACGGAAGCGCCGGGCATGCATTGCCTTTCCGAAGTGATCGAACTCGGCCGCGAGGCGCTCGATACGGCGAAACTCGACGCGATCGCCGCGAACCTGTCGCCGCACGATCCGATCAACATCCAGTTCACGAGCGGCACGACAGGCAGCCCGAAAGGCGCGACGCTGACGCACAGCAACGTCGTCAATAACGCGCGTTATATCGCCATGGCGATGCGGCTCTCGGAGCACGATTCGCTGTGCATTCCCGTGCCGCTGTATCACTGCTTCGGCATGGTGCTGGCGGTGCTCGCGTGCGTGTCGGTCGGCGCGAACATGGTGTTCCCGGGCGAAGCATTCGACCCCGCGGCGACGCTCGCGGCCGTCTCCGAAGAACAATGCACGGCGCTGCATGGCGTGCCGACGATGTTCATCGCCGAGCTCGATCACCCCGGCTTCGATACCTTCGATCTCACGCATCTGCGCACCGGCATCATGGCCGGCTCGCCGTGCCCGATCGAGACGATGAAGCGCGTCGTTTCGAAGATGCATCTTTCGGAGATCACGATCGCGTACGGGATGACCGAGACGAGCCCGGTGTCGTTCCAGAGCTCGACCACCGATCCGCTCGACCGGCGCACGACGACGGTCGGTCGCGTGCAGCCGCATCTCGAAGTGAAGGTCGTCGATACCGCCGGCAACATCGTGCCGGTCGGCGAAATCGGCGAAATTTGCACGAAGGGCTATTCGGTGATGCGCGGCTACTGGAACGACGATGCGAGAACGCGTGAAAGTGTCGTCGACGGCTGGATGCATACGGGCGACCTCGCCGTGATCGACGCCGACGGCTACTGCAACATCGTCGGCCGCCTGAAGGACATGCTGATTCGCGGCGGCGAAAACATCTACCCGCGCGAGATCGAGGAATTTCTGTTTCGCCACCCAAAGATTCAGAGCGTGCAAGTGTTCGGCGTGCCCGATCCTAAATACGGCGAGGAGGTTTGCGCCTGGATCGTATTGCGCTCCGGCGAGCAGATGACTGCGGACGATGTCCTGGCGTTCTGCCGCGGCCAGATCGCGCATTACAAGGTGCCGAAGTACATCCGCTTCGTCGACGAGTTGCCGATGACGGTGACCGGCAAGATCCAGAAGTTCGTGATGCGCGAGCGGATGATCGAAGAGCTGAAGCTGGCGGTCGGCAAGACCGCCTGAGCGCTGTGGGCGGTGGGCACGGCAGCGGTGCGCAACCGAAGGATGCGGAGACCTCAAATGCAAAAAGCGCGTCGAGAACGACGCGCTTTGGGGAGCACCAACCGCTGCAGTGCGCAAACGTTTGGCGAGGCAAAAAAAAAGCGGGCCTGGAGCCCGCTAAAAACCACACGCTACGGGGTTAGCGCGAGGAGACCAAAGAAGGAATCGACTTGACGACGCATTCGTCGACACGACTCCAACAGGGATGCCCCTTCGCAGGGACCCGGCAATTTGCCGACCGGCTTGGTAAAAGATGTCCGCTCACACCGCACACCAAGCCACATCCGTGTTGAACCCGTGAGAGGCATTGTGGGCGAATTAAACCGGGAACGCGGTAACAAAGTGTTTCAGGTTGTAACGCCCGCCAGACAAGGCTCTCCGGGATTTTTTGCCGTTATTTTCCGATTGAAAGTTCGTTTTTACCGACTAATTGCAGTCGAACAAATCGTGGTTAGTCGTTTTGGGTGGCGCCGGATATTGCGCTGCTTCCGGGCGCACAGGTAGCAGGCAAATTTTGCCTCGACTAAACGGGTCGACCTGGAGAATTGGTTGAAGCGTAGTCGCTTTGAACTGCTTTGCAAGATTGGAAACTGTCGTTCGCAAGAAATGATGCACCGCAGCTGCGCCGCCGCGGTTTCCGCGATTCTGGAGGACCGCGCCGCCGAAGAAACGAAGCGCTAGGTGGAATAAAGTCTCGGCGCCGCACCGGTTAAAGGTTCACTGCATCGGACCGGCGTGCTATTGCCGGTGCGCGCCGACTGTTGGATCTACTTCAGCCACTTATCCGAAATGGCCTGATACTCACCGCTTTCTCGCGCAAGATGCAGCCATTGATCGACATATTGCTGAAAAACGACGTCGCCGCGCGGTACCATCCACGCCTTCTCGCCGTACTGGAACGGCTTGTCGGGATGCACCGAGCAGAGGCCGGGATTGAGTTTTTGCTGCAGGAGCGTTTCGGACGCGTCGGTGACCATGACGTCCGCCTTGCCGGCCAGAATCTGCTTGAACACGGTCACGTTATCCGGGTAGACGGTCAGCTTCGCGTGCGGGAAGTACTGCCTGGCGAACCGCTCGTTCGTGCCGCCCGGATTCACGATGACGCGTGTCGACGGCTGGTCGATCTGCTCGACTGTCCGGTACTTCCGCACGTCGTCGCAACGGACGATCGGCGTCTTGCCGTCGACCTGATACGGCTGCGTGAAGAACGCGCGCTTTTGCCGGTCGAGCGTCGTCGATACGCCGCCCACTGCGATATCGCACTTCGCGATGAAATCATTTGTCAGGTTCGGCCACGTCGTCCTGATGAACTCCGCTTTTACGCCGAGCGACTTCGCGAGCGATTCGACCATATCGATGTCGATGCCTTCAAACTGACCGTCCGGTTTGTAATACGAGTAGGGTTTGTAATCGCCGGTCGTGCATGCGCGCAAGGCGCCGCGCGCGATCACTTCATCGAGCCGCGACTGCGACGAACCCGCAGCGGCGACCGTCGATGGCGACTGCGCCTGCGCACCGGCCGGACCCGCATACAACAGCGCCCCCGACAACACGCAGGACAGCGCGCCTGCGAACGTGCGTGACAACACGCGCTGCGAAACGGATAACGCTTTGCTCATGGAATCTCCTCTTCAAGGCGCCGTCCATTCTACGTAGCGAGCGCTGAAATCCGTCGCTGCCGCGGCAACCCGGCATGACGGTTCAAGAGATGTTCGGTGCAGATAACCGCCGACCAGCCAGCGACGCCCGCGCAAACGCGTGTCCGGTAGAATGGCCCTTTGCTTTCAGGCTTACGCGACGTGGCTCAACAACTGATCAACGATACCTTCCTGCGCGCGCTGCTGCGCGAGCCGACCGACTACACGCCGATCTGGCTCATGCGACAGGCGGGCCGCTATCTGCCCGAATACAACGCGACGCGTAGCCGTGCCGGCAGCTTCCTTGGCCTCGCGACGAACCCCGACTACGCCACCGAAGTGACGCTGCAGCCGCTCGAGCGCTATGCGCTCGACGCCGCGATCCTGTTCTCCGACATTCTGACGATTCCCGACGCGATGGGCCTCGGCCTCGAGTTCGCCGCGGGCGAGGGCCCGAAATTCGCGCGCCCGGTGCGCACCGAAGACGACGTCGCGCGCCTCGCGGTACCCGACATCGACGCGACGCTGCGCTACGTGACCGATGCGGTCAGCCAGATCCGCCGCGCGCTGACCGATGCGCAAGGTCGGCAACGCGTGCCGCTGATCGGCTTTTCGGGCAGCCCGTGGACGCTTGCGTGCTACATGGTCGAAGGCGGCGGCTCGGACGACTTCCGCACCGTGAAGTCGATGCTGTACGCGCGGCCGGACCTCATGCATCGCATTCTCGACGTGAACGCGCGCGCGGTTACCGCATATCTGAATGCTCAAATCGAAGCGGGCGCGCAGGCCGTGATGATCTTCGATACGTGGGGCGGCACGCTCGCCGACGGAATCTATCAGCGCTTCTCGCTGCACTACATCGAACAGATCGTGAGCGCGCTCGAGCGCGAGCACGAAGGACGCCGAGTGCCCGTCATCGCCTTCACGAAGGGCGGCGGCCTGTGGCTCGAAGAAATTGCCGCGTCAGGCGTCGACGCGGTCGGTCTCGACTGGACCGTGAACCTCGCGCGCGCGCGCGAACGCGTCGCGGGCAAGGTCGCGCTCCAAGGCAACATCGACCCGTCGGTGCTGTTCGCGCCACCGGCCACGATCCGCGCCGAGGTGCGCGCGGTGCTCGACAGCTACGGCAATCACCGCGGCCACGTGTTCAATCTCGGGCACGGTATTTCGCAGTACACGCCGCCCGAGCATGTGGCGGAACTCGTCGACGAAGTGCATCGCCATAGCCGAACGCTACGCGCTGCCGGCGAGGCGTAAGCGGTCAGGACTACGTCAAAGCGATGACAGTTTTGTTGCGCCGCAATGACCTGGGCTCTCGCCCTAAGGGGAAAATTGCATTCCACAGGCCGCCAAATGGCGTTCTGCTGGTTGTCAAGGCTTGACTTATACACATTCGTCACGCTGCGGCGCGGTAGAGGGGCGCGAGGTCAGAATGTGCTTGCCAAATGCGGGAACTTCGTGTGAGTGCCTTAGCCAGTAAGGGTTTGACCGGGGCCGGAACATATGTGCGGGAAACCACAAAAGGCCCACGTGGACTCGGTTTGCGGGCATGCGGAACCAAGTTCTCAACAAAGTTATCCACAGGACCCGGAAGCAGCCAATTGTTCTGCCGAATCCAAAACTTAGCGCCAAATGTGATGTTTCACTTTAAGTTCGGTAAGGCCACGCGCGCGCGTTCGTTGTCTGTGCTGATTCGCGCATCGGCGGCGCGTCGCCGCGTCGGCTTGTGAGCCAGATGTTCGTCCGGGTCGCGCTCGACCATCCACTGCCGACTCTTTTCGATTACCGCTGCGACACGGGCGCCGTCGACGCCGTTCCGCAGCCCGGCATGCTCGTCAGTGTGCCATTCGGCAAGCGGATGGTGGTCGGTCTTGTCTGCGAAGTGGCTGCTCAAAGCGAGGTGCCGGAAGATCGCCTGCGCTCGGTGGATAACCTGTGCACAGCATGCCCGCCGCTGTCCGCGTCATGGCTCGAGCTCGTGTCGTTTGCCGCCGATTACTATCAGCGCGGCCTCGGCGAAGTCGCATTGCCGGCGCTGCCGCAGGCGCTGCGCGATGCGTCGCGGTGGACGCGGCTGCTTGCGCCCGCAGAGCATTATCGGTTGCTGGCGGCCGGGCGGGATTCGCTGCCCGATGCGTTGCCGGTACGCGCGAGCGCGCTGCGGCGGCTGGCCGATGAGCTCGTGCGCGCGCGGTCGCTGTCGGCAGCCGAAGCGCGGGCGCTGCATCCGAAGGCGGTGGCTACGCTCGATGCCTGGCGGGAGAAAGGCTGGGTCGAGCTCGAGGTGATCGAGGCGGCTGCGGCCGCGTCGACGTCGCCGGCCGCGACGGCAACACCGGGCGGCATCCATACGCCCACCGCATCAATGGCCGACGCCCACCCGGCCGCCACGCTGCCCACGCTCACCGACGAACAATCCGCCGCCGTGTCCGCGATCCACGACGCCCACGGCTTCGCCGCCTTTCTGCTGCATGGCGTAACCGGCAGCGGCAAAACCGAAGTCTACCTACGCGCGCTAGCCGCTTTGCTCGCGACGGACCCGACGGCGCAAGCGCTCGTGCTCGTCCCCGAAATCAATCTGACGCCGCAATTCGAAACTGCGTTTCGCGCGCGTTTTGCCGCGCTCGACGACGGCGCAATCGTCACGCTGCACAGCGGCCTCGCCGAAGGCGAGCGCGCGCGCAACTGGTTCGCCGCGCACACGGGCCGCGCGCGCATCGTGCTCGGCACGCGCCTCGCGGTGCTTGCGTCGCTGCCGCGCCTCGCGATTATCTGCGTCGACGAGGAGCACGACCCCGCATACAAGCAGCAGGAAGGCTTGCGTTATTCGGCGCGCGATCTCGCGATCTGGCGCGCGAAGCAACTCGGCATTCCGGTCGTGCTCGGCTCGGCGACGCCGTCGCTCGAAAGCTGGTGGCAAGCGGACCAGGGCCGCTACAAGCGGCTGACGCTTGCGCGCCGCGCCGTCGCCGACGCTGCATTACCGGCGGTCAAGCTGATCGATCTCGAAGACGAACGGCGCCGCGGCCGCGCGTCGGTCGAAGGTCTGTCGGGTCCGCTGATCGCCGCGCTGAAAGCGCGTCTCGAGCGCGGCGAGCAGAGCCTCGTGTTTCTGAATCGGCGCGGCTACGCACCGCAACTCGCTTGCGACGCGTGCGGCTGGGTCGCGGGCTGTCCGCGCTGCAGCGCGTACGTGGTGCTGCACAAGCCCGAGCGCGCGCTGCGCTGCCATCACTGCGGCTGGGAGGCGCGCATTCCGCGCGCGTGCCCCGAGTGCGGCAACGTCGATATCGCGCCGCTCGGTCGCGGCACGCAGCGCGTCGAGGAAACGCTCGCGACGGTCGTGCCGGGCGCGCGCGTGCTGCGCATCGATGCCGACAGCACGCGCCGCAAAGGCAGCGCGCAGGCGCTGTTTTCGGATGTGCACGCGGGCGAAGTCGACATTCTCGTCGGCACGCAGATGGTCGCGAAGGGCCACGATTTTCGTCGCGTATCGCTGGTCGGCGTGCTGAACGCGGATATGGCGCTGTTCTCGCACGACTTTCGCGCCGGCGAGCGCCTCTTCGCGCAGCTGATGCAGGTCAGCGGCCGCGCGGGCCGGGCCAGCCTGCCCGGCGAAGTGCTCGTGCAGACGCGCTATCCGCGGCATGCGCTGTATCACGCGCTTTCGCGTCACGACTACATCGGCTTTGCGAATGCAACGCTGGCCGAACGGCGCGACGCGCATCTGCCGCCGTTCGTCTACCAGGCGATGCTGCGTGCCGAAGGCCGCACGCTGGAGGCCGCGCTCGCGTTTTTGCAGCAAGCCGCGCAGGCGCTGCATGAAATTCCCGCCGCCGAACGCGTGACGGTGTATGACGCTGTGCCGCTGACCATCGTCAAGGTGATGCATGTGCATCGCGCCCAGCTGCTCGTCGAAAGCGCGTCGCGCGCCGCGCTCCAAGCGACGCTGCGCGCATGGCAGCCGATGCTTCGTACGCTTAAAGGCGTGCTGCGCTGGAGTATCGAGGTCGATCCGCTCGATATCTGAACGGATATCGGCGTCCGCGCAAATCCGTTGCCGTATGTTTTGGCGAGAATCGGCGTGCGGCCTGTCGCCATTCGACTCGCGGGAATGAATGATCGGCGATGCGAAACATACGCAGCCGGCGCGGCGCGCATCTGTCGAAGGACTCAAAGCACAAGCATCACCGCGTTCGTCGCCTTTGCGGCGGTGTCGCTGTCAGTATCGCGATCGGTTACGTGCTGTCCGCGCACGCGTTCGCGCCGTACTGGAACAGCCTGGGGCAGGGCTCGTGAGCGCCGCCGCGCCTGGCCGGTCCGCACGGTGCATACCGCCGCTCGCGAAACCTGCAAATGCGGCCGCGGACCTCGCCGCGCGCCGGCCGCGGTGCGCCGGTTGCCGATACCGCGCCGACGATCGGCATTCCATCGAACAGAGCATACCCGGCCTCGCTGTCTTCAGTTCAGGCTTCGCTGCGAGCGGGACCGCGACGCGGCTGTGCACGCTGCACGATCGCTTCGTGTCGCCCGACGACGCCTGCAATCAGTTCGCGCAAAGGCACGCGCCTTCGCGCCGATGTTCGTGCCGGCTTCGTGCGCGCACGCGCATGCGGGACCGGCACGGCACGACAGACCCCGCGCTACAACCTGCTGCAACCCGCTGGCAACCTGCAACCGCAGGAAGCTGACGCGTCGTTAGCCTCGAACGCGCACGTTGCCGGAACGTACGTTCCGGCGCGGCCCACGCTCGCCACGTGACGCGCCACTCGCGGCGCCGCGGATGAACAGCGCCGCGCACATCGCACACAGGGTCCAGATTGCTGCGACTACCCACCACTTTTCCATTTCACTTCTTCCCTGATTACCGGTCGTTTTTACTTGTCTGACGCAACAACGCGTATTGCTTTCCTGTATAACGGCGCGGCGCGCCAATCACTTAGGGTGCCGCGCAAACTTTATCGCCAGGGAAAGTACCGAGCGCCACCGTGGTGCGACCGCCCGCTCGCGAGTTCCGGAAAGCCTTGCCTGGCAAGGCTTCGGCGCAGGTGCAACCAGGCTTGCAAACTGGTTGCACCTTTTTATTGAGAGAGGTACGATGCGCCAACTTTTCAGTCTCCGGCCGGTGCCCGCGCGCCGGCGCTCAGCATCAAGAAGGAAACATGGCGAGCACTACCCTCGGCGTCAAAGTCGACGACCTCCTGCGTTCCCGGCTCAAAGACGCCGCCACGCGCCTCGAGCGCACGCCGCACTGGCTGATCAAGCAGGCGATCTTCGCGTACCTCGAAAAAATCGAACACGGCCAGCTTCCTGCGGAACTGTCCGCCACCCACAGCGGCGTCGATCTCGAGAGCACCACCGGCGCTTCGGACGAAGACAGTGCCTCGCATCCCTTCCTCGAATTCGCGCAAAGTGTGCAGCCGCAATCGGTGCTGCGCGCGGCGATCACGGCCGCGTACCGCCGGCCGGAACCCGAGTGCGTGCCGTTTCTGCTCGGCCAGGCGCGCCTGCCGGCGAACCTTGCCGCCGACGTCCAGAAGATGGCCGCAAAGCTCGTCGAAAAGCTGCGCTCGAAAAGCAAGGGCGGCGGCGTCGAAGGGCTGATTCACGAGTTCTCTCTGTCGAGCCAGGAAGGCGTGGCGCTGATGTGCCTTGCCGAAGCGCTGCTGCGCATTCCGGACCGCGCGACGCGCGATGCGTTGATTCGCGACAAGATCAGCAAGGGCGACTGGCGCTCGCACGTCGGCCACGCGCCGTCGCTGTTCGTCAATGCGGCGACGTGGGGGCTGATGATCACCGGCAAGCTCGTCACGACCAATAGCGAAACGGGGCTTTCTTCGGCGCTCACGCGCATGATCGGCAAGGGCGGCGAGCCGCTGATCCGCAAGGGCGTCGATATGGCGATGCGCCTGATGGGCGAGCAGTTCGTCACCGGCGAGAACATCTCGGAGGCGCTCGCGAACAGCCGCAAATACGAAGCGCGCGGCTTTCGCTACTCGTACGACATGCTCGGCGAAGCAGCGACCACCGAAGCGGACGCGCAGCGCTACTACGCGTCGTACGAGCAGGCGATCCACGCGATCGGCAAGGCCGCGGGCGGCCGCGGCATTTACGAAGGCCCCGGCATTTCGATCAAGCTCTCCGCGCTGCATCCGCGCTATTCGCGCTCGCAGCAGGAACGCACGATGAGCGAACTGCTGCCGCGCGTGCGCGCGCTCGCGATTCTCGCGCGCCGCTACGACATCGGCCTCAATATCGACGCCGAAGAAGCGGACCGCCTCGAAATCTCGCTCGATCTGCTCGAAGCGCTATGTTTCGATCCGGAGCTCGCGGGCTGGAACGGCATCGGCTTCGTCGTGCAGGCGTACCAGAAGCGCTGCCCGTTCGTGATCGACTATATCGTCGACCTCGCGCGCCGCAGCCGTCACCGCATCATGGTGCGGCTCGTGAAGGGCGCGTACTGGGACACCGAAATCAAGCGTGCGCAGGTGGACGGCCTCGAAGGCTATCCGGTGTACACGCGCAAGATCTATACGGACGTGTCGTATCTCGCGTGCGCGAAGAAGCTGCTCGGCGCGCCCGACGCGGTTTATCCGCAATTCGCGACGCACAATGCGCACACGCTGTCGGCCATCTATCACCTCGCGGGCCAGAACTACTACCCGGGCCAGTACGAGTTTCAATGCCTGCACGGCATGGGCGAACCGCTCTACGAGGAAGTGACGGGCCGCGACAAGCTGAACCGTCCGTGCCGCGTCTACGCGCCGGTCGGCACGCATGAAACGCTGCTTGCGTATCTCGTGCGCCGTCTGCTCGAGAACGGCGCGAACACGTCGTTCGTCAATCGCATCGCCGACGAAACCGTGCCGGTCAAGGAACTCGTCGCCGACCCGGTCGAGGACGCATCGAAGATCGTGCCGCTCGGCGCGCCGCACGCGAAAATTCCGCTGCCGCGTCAGCTCTATGGCGCCGAGCGCGTCAATTCGATGGGCCTCGATCTGTCGAACGAACATCGGCTCGCGTCGCTGTCGTCGGCGCTGCTCGCAAGCGCGCATCATCCGTGGCGCGCCGCGCCGATGCTCGCCGACGACGCCGCGGCCATCCACGGCGGCACCGCGCGCGATGTGCGCAACCCGGCCGATCATCGCGATCTGGTCGGCACGGTCGTCGACGCGACGCCCGAGCACGTGAGCGCGGCGCTCACGCACGCGCTGGCCGCCGCGCCGATCTGGCAGGCGACGCCCGTCGACGCGCGCGCCGATTGCCTCGCGCGCGCCGCCGATCTGCTCGAAGCGCAAATGCACACGCTGATGGGCCTCGTCGTCCGCGAAGCCGGCAAGTCGCTGCCGAACGCGGTATCGGAAATCCGCGAAGCAATCGACTTCCTGCGCTACTACTCGATGCAGATCCGCAACGAGTTCTCGAACGATACGCACCGGCCGCTGGGCCCGGTTGTCTGTATCAGCCCGTGGAACTTCCCGCTCGCGATCTTCATGGGCCAGGTGGCTGCGGCGCTGGCGGCCGGCAATACGGTGCTCGCCAAACCGGCCGAGCAGACCTCGCTGATCGCCGCGCAAGGCGTGCGCATTCTGCGCGAAGCCGGCGTGCCCGCGGGCGCGGTGCAACTGCTGCCCGGCGACGGCGAAACCGTCGGCGCGGCGCTCGTCGCCGATGCACGCACGCGCGGCGTGATGTTCACGGGTTCGACCGAAGTCGCGCGGCACATCAATAAAACGCTGTCCGAGCGCCTCGATGCGGACGGCAAGCCGATTCCGCTGATCGCCGAAACCGGTGGCCAGAACGCGATGATCGTCGATTCGTCGGCGCTCGCGGAGCAGGTCGTCGCGGACGTGCTGCAATCGGCATTCGACTCGGCCGGTCAACGCTGTTCGGCGCTGCGCGTTCTTTGTCTGCAGGAAGACATTGCGGACCGCACGCTCGAGATGCTGACCGGCGCGATGAAGGAACTGACGATGGCGAACCCGGACCGTCTGTCGACCGACGTCGGGCCGGTGATCGACGCGCAAGCGCAGCGCGGCATCGACGAACATATCGCGGCGATGCGCGAGAAGGGCCGCAACGTCGTGCAGATGCCGATGCCGGAAGGCTGCGCGGCCGGCACCTTCGTGCCGCCGACGCTGATCGAACTCGACAGCATCGACGAACTGAAACGCGAGGTGTTCGGGCCCGTGCTGCATGTGGTGCGCTATCGCCGCAGCGCGCTCGATAAACTGCTCGAGCAGATTCGCGCGACCGGTTACGGGCTCACGCTCGGCATCCACACGCGCATCGACGAGACGATCGCGCATGTGATCGGCCGCGCGCACGTGGGGAACATCTACGTGAATCGCAACGTGATCGGCGCCGTGGTCGGCGTGCAGCCGTTCGGCGGCGAAGGTCTCTCGGGCACCGGGCCGAAAGCGGGCGGCGCGTTGTATCTGCAGCGTTTGCTCGCGAAGCGGCCGGCGGGCTTGCCGAGGTCGCTCGCGCAGACGTTGATCGCGGACGCGCCGGTGCAGCAGCCTGCGCCGGCATCCGCTTCCGCGCAGAACGGCGCGGCGGCCAACGCAGCCGGAATCGGAACGGGCGACGGCGCCGCAGGCAACGACAAGCCATCGGCCGCGCTGACCGCGCTGCGCGACTGGCTGATCGCCGAACGCGAGCCCGCGCTCGCGGCGCGCTGCGACGGCTATATCGCAAACGTGCCGGCCGGCGCAACGGCTGTATTGCCGGGCCCGACCGGCGAGCGCAATACGTATTCGCTCGGCGCGCGCGGCACGGTGCTGTGCATCGCGTCGACGGCAAGCGGCGCACGCGTGCAACTCGCCGCCGTGCTGGCGACCGACAATCGCGCGCTGTTCGAGGGCGCGGCAGGCGAGGCACTCGTTGCCGCGCTGCCCGCCTCGCTGAAACGCTATGCGAGCACGAAGAAGAGTGCCGATGCCTCGTTTGACGCCGTGCTGTTCGAAGGCGACAGCGACGAACTGCTCGCGCTGACGAAAGAGATCGCGAAGCGCGATGGTCCGATCGTCTCGGTGCAGGGCGTCGCGGCACGGGCGCTCGAAAACGGCGACGAAGACTATGCGCTCGAGCGTCTGCTGACGGAACGTTCGGTCAGCGTGAACACGGCGGCGGCAGGCGGTAATGCGAATTTGATGACGATCGGCTGAGCGAACCTTCGCCAATCGATTCAAAAAAACGGCAGCGGCACGGCGACCCCGACATCCGCTCCATCCACACCTGGTACCAAGGAGATGATATGCAACACACGATGAAAAAGCTGGCAGGCGCAACGCTGGTTGCCGCTATGTCGCTTGCGGGGGCAGCGCACGCTCAGCAGGTCGAAGAAGTGAAGATTGGTTTCGCAGGCCCGATGACCGGCGCGCAGGCGCACTACGGCAAGGACTTCCAGAACGGCATCACGCTCGCGGTCGAAGACATGAACGCGACGAAGCCGACGATCGGCGGCAAGCCGGTTCGCTTCGTGCTCGACGTCGCCGACGACCAAGCCGACCCGCGCACGGGCACGACGGTCGCGCAGAAGCTCGTCGACGACGGCATCAAGGGCATGCTCGGCCACTTCAACTCGGGCACGACGATTCCGGCTTCGCGCATTTACGCGAACGCGGGCATTCCGCAGATCGCGATGGCAACGGCGCCCGAATACACGCAGCAGGGCTTCAAGACCACGTTCCGGATGATGACGTCCGATACGCAGCAAGGTTCGGTGGCCGGCACGTTCGCGGTCAAGAAGCTCGGCATGAAGAGGATCGCGATTGTCGACGACCGCACCGCCTACGGCCAGGGTCTGGCCGACCAGTTCGAGAAGGCCGCGAAAGCGTCGGGCGCCACGATCGTCGACCGTGAATACACGAACGACAAGGCCGTCGACTTCAAGTCGATCCTGACCAAGCTGAAGTCGATGAACCCGGACCTCATCTATTACGGCGGCGCCGATTCGCAGGCCGCGCCGATGGTCAAGCAGATGAAGACGCTCGGCATCAAGGCGCCGCTGATGGGCGGCGAAATGGTCCATACGCCGACCTTCCTGAGCGTGGCCGGCGATGCGGCGAACGGCACGGTGGCGTCGCTCGCGGGCCTGCCGCTCGAAGAAATGCCGGGCGGCAAGGACTACGTGGAGAAGTACAAGAAGCGCTTCAACGAAGACGTGCAGACGTACTCGCCGTACGCCTACGACGGCGCGATGGCGATGTTCGACGCGATGAAAAAGGCGAACTCGACCGATCCGGCGAAGTACCTGCCGGTGCTCGCGAAGACCAATATGCCGGCCGTGACGACGAAGGATCTCGCGTATGACAGCAAGGGCGACCTGAAGAACGGCGGCATCACGCTGTACAAGGTGGTGGACGGCAAGTGGACGACGCTGGAGAGCGTGGGCGGCAAGTAAGCCGGTCTCGCTGCGCGCCGGAGCATGATTTGCACCGGTAACCGTGAAGTAGACGTAAGCAAAAGCCCCGCGAGCGGAAACGCGCTCGCGGGGCTTTTTTTGCGCCGTCGCCGCGCGCGGCGAACGGTGTCTGGAGCCGGCAGCTAGAACCGGTGAATCATCGCCACGCGGTACACGAGCTGATTCGGCGATGAAGACGCGCCCGGGGCGAGAAGACTCTGCGCATCGTCGAACTGCGTGCCCGTATGCGCGCTCTCGACGTGCTGATAGGCGCCCTGAATGTATACGGATGTGCGACCGCTGAAGTCGTAGTCGAGCATCAACGCGAGGCTGTGCCAGCGCGGAGCGAAGTCTCCTTCGGTGGACGAGAGCTCGCCCCATGTGTACGTGTACGAGGCCGCGAGCCACAGGTCGGGCTTGAAGTAGTAGTCGCCGTTTACCTGAAGATTGTCGAAGCGCCAGCCTGTCCACGTGCCGCCGTTGGCGGGATTCTGATCGCCGCTCAGGAATGCGTTGTTGGTCGGATCGTCGATTTTCGTGTGCGAATACGCGAGGCCCAGTTGCAGGTTGCTGAACTTGTACGCGACGCCCGCATCGATGTTTTCCTGCGAAGACCCGCTGAACACGGCGTCGTCCGTTACCGCGCCGGACGTGCCGCTGCCCGGATTATCGATGCGCATATAGGCGGCTTCCGCGGTCAGGCCGCCATGCTGATACTGTCCCGCCGCGCTGTACATGCGGTTGTTCTGGAAGCCGCCTGCCGTATTGCTGAAGCCGTACATGGCCTCGCCGGTGAGGCCGCGGTAATTCGACGTCGTGTACTTGACCGAGTTATTAACGCGGAAATCCCAATCGGCGTTGTCGTTGTCGAACGGCACGGCGCCGACGTCTCCGCCCCAACTGCCCGCGGCGGTAATCGAGCTGAACAGGTCGATGGTCGGATCGTACTGACGCCCGAGCGTAAGCGTGCCGTAGTGGTCCGAACTCAACCCGACATAAGCCTGGCGCCCGAATAGCCGACCTTCCTGGCCCAGCTGGCCGTTACTGCCATTGAAGCCGCCTTCGAGGCGAAAGATAGCGGAAAGACCTGCGCCGAGGTCTTCGCTGCCCTTGAGTCCCCAGCGGTCACCGGCGGTATCGCCGCTACGCAACTGAACGGCGGACCCCGATCCCGCGTTGTTCGTGAAGTTGACGCCTTCGTCGATCAGGCCATACAGGGTCACGCTGTTTTGTGCGTGGGCCGCGCCGCACAGCGTCATCAAGGGAAAGGCCAATACAGTCCATCTGGATCTCTTCATTGTGTGGGTTCTCAGCGTCGATTGACGAATCATGACTTTGGATGCCTAAGCATGTACCGTGGTTAGCACAGTCATCGCTACGACGATGTGCGCAATGAATGTGAAACCAGGTGCAGTCTATGAAGCCAATTTCCGCTGAACGCAGCGCAATCGAAAACTGAGAATTTCAGGAAGTACCGAGAATGCGCGGCTCGCGATGGCGCTCCCTCATGCGACCGCGCGCAACGGCGACGCGGCGCCCGACAGGCCCGCGGGTGCTTGCCGGAACTGCTCGACCGTGAAGTCGATGAAATTGCGAACCTTCGTGGTCAGATAGTTGCGGCCCGAATAGACGATGGAGACGTAACGGGTTCCGCCCGTGACCTCGTATTGAGGAAGCACGGTTTTCAGGGTGCCTGCCGCAAGGTCGCCGGCGACGAAATGATAGGGAAGCAGCGCGATGCCCATGCCGGCCAGCGCCGCGGCGCGGACCATCGTGTAACCGGTCGCGCTGAGCGGCCCGCTTGCCTCGATGCGCTGGACGCCGTCGGTACCGGAGAACTCCCAGATGCGCGACTGTTCCGATAGCGTGAGCCGGTCATGATGGGCAAGCTGAAGCGGAGAGGATGGAATTCCGTGTTCGGCGAGATAGGCGGGCGACGCGACCGCGACCTCTCGCACTGCAATCAGCTTGCGGCTGACGAGCGATGCGTTGACCGGATGACGGTTGGTCGCAAAGCAGATATCGAAGCCGCCTTCGATCATGTCGATCTGTGTGTCGTAAGACGTCACCTCGAACTCGACGCGCGGATTGGCCACGCGATAAGCGCGAAACAGCGGCGCGAGCTCGGTATTGGCAAAAGGAACCGGCGCGGCGATGCGCAGCATGCCGCTCGGATTGCGTGTCGCACGCAGAAGATCGGACTCGACCTGATCGAATTTTTCGATCACGGCGCGGCAACCTTCGAGGTACAGACGGCCGGTTTCGGTGAGCGAAAGACTGCGTGTCGAACGATTGAGGAGGCGCATGTTCAGATGCGCTTCGAGCATGCTGACGCTTCGCGTGACCGCCGCCGCGGACATGCCGAGCTGCCGCCCGGCGACGCTGAAGCTGCTCAGTTCGACGACGCGCATGAACACGCGCATGGCTTGTAGTTGGTTCATTTTGCAGGCCTTGCGAACGAAGTCGCGCTGGTGATCGCGGCAAAGATCGTAAGCCGCTCGTGCGGACGACACAGGGCGCCTGCACGCGGCTTGTTCCCTAAACGTCAGCGATTATCGGGTCGCGCGAGACGCGCCTATTTAAAAAGCCATGAAGCGAAGATGAAAAATAATTTAAGCAGGCGCGTGCGCGCACGGCGGATCGTCGCGATCGCCTTAAATTTCTCTTCACGTTTGTGTTGGCGTAACGGAGCCCTCGCGTCTCTATGCTGGATTCCACGGGCTCGCAAGGCAGCGGCGAAAGCAGCGGCGCCCGGCCCGATCCGGGTGAGCAGGTGAGCGAGGGCGTTGCCGCGCGACGGCGACTTCGGGTTTGATATGAAAGACGGGACGTGAATGGATATGAAACGACACATCATTGCGAATATATGGCGCGCCGCAGTCGGCGTGGCGGCCGCGGCGGCGCTATCGGGCTGTGCCGGCCTGCACGGACAGCCGAATGGTCCGGGCGACTGCGTCGGGCCGCCGGGCTTTTGCGATCCGTACTTCGGTGCGAACGCGCTCGGCCCCGACATGAAGCCGGCGTTCGTCTATGCGGCGTTCCACGCCGTGCCGCAACAGGCGCGCGCCGCCGCGTCCGGGCCGGTCTGAGCCATCCTGCGGCAACGCTGCGCCGCGTGCACGCAGCGTTGCCGCATAATGAAGCCGCTCCCGACCGACAACGGCACCCAAACGATGAACGACACGAGGCAGACACGGCACGAAGCGCGGACCCGGGCCGCCGACATTCTGATCGGCCTCGTAAAAAGCCTGCCTTTTCGCGAACGCGTGCTCGAGGGCGGTCTCGTCGCATTGCAAGCGGTGTGCGGCGCGTGTCTCGCCTACGGTCTGTCGATTGCGCTGCATACGCAGCAGCCGTTCTGGGCTGCGATTACCGCGATCGCGGTTACGCAGCATAACTACGCGGACACGCGCGACCTGTCGCGCGACCAGTTTATCGGCGCGATGGCGGGCGGGCTGTTCGGCTTCGCCGGTGCATGGCTTGGCGCGGGCGCGCACGAACTGCTCGGCTATGCGACGACGGTCGCCGCGGTTATCGTCGCGTGCTGGTGTGTGAACGTGGGCAGCGCCGCGCGGCTCGGCGCAATCACCGCGACGATCGTGCTGCTCGTGCCGATGCAAGGGCCGTTGTGGGATGTGCCGCTGTTCAGGCTCGTCCAGGTGATGATCGGTACGTTGTCGACGCTTCTGGTCAGCTGGCTCTTCGGTTGGGGGCAGCGCACGTTTGCGCAGATGCGCGGCCCGCAATGAGCGCGAGGGGCGGCATCGGACGTCACCGGATGTCGCTTGATATCGCCGCGTCGCGTCGTGCAGCCGTTCGATCATGGACTCCGCGCAAAGAGGGCCGCGCCTTCGATACGATCGAGCCATGCTGCGAAGGCGCCGCGCACGCACGGCCAATCTCACCTGCCCGCTTCCTGATCGACACGAATAGCCCTTCCATTGCGGCTTATTGCGATCCTGACGTGAGAGGACCGGGGCTTGCCCCGGTCCTCATCGGTACTGCGTAGTCGCGACCAGGCCTGGGTCGCGCGGCCAGTCTTGCACGCGGCTTATAGCGCGTGCTTGACGGCATTGGCGGAGTCCGTCAAATCTTTACCCGCCCCTGCTACCGTGTTGCAGCCCACCAGGGCCAGCAGGCCACCCATCAACAACGACAAAGCGATTAAGCGCTTAAACATACTCACCGACCTCCGACTTGTTTCATTAACCACGAATGTGAATCTACCGCTTTTCCTTACAATCAGGAACGGATCGATGCGCGGCGAGTATAAACGATGCGGCCGGTACCGGCGGACCTCGCGATTCGGGCCTTGGTGACGCGGTATCGCGAGCGGCTATAAGATCGTCAGATTGACCATTTCAACCGCTTTTCAACCGCTACACGACGGGACAGAACACCGCATCATGATCCGCTATCTTCGCACCTTCGTCGTCGCGGCCGAGGCCGAGTCGTTTTCGGCGGCCGGCAATCGGCTCGGCCTTACGCAGTCGGCGGTCAGCACCCAGATACGACGGCTCGAGGACGAGCTCGGCTTTCCGCTATTCGACCGCAAGGCGAAGTCGGTCACGCTGTGCAGCGAGGGCCGTCATGCGCTGGAACAGGCGACGCAGATTCTCGATCTGTTCGACGGCATGAAACAGCAGCGCGGTTTTCCCGATCCGCGCGGCTTGAATATCGGCGCGATTTCGACGGTCCAGGCGAGCTTGCTGCCGAAGGCGTTGCAGCATTTCAGGCGCGCGCAGCCCACCGCGTCGATCAATATCGCGCCTGGCGTATCGACCGACCTGCTCGCAAAAGTCGACTCGCACGAACTCGATCTCGCCGTGATGATCAAGCCGCGGCTCGGCTTGCCGCCGGACCTCAAATGGATTCCGCTGATTCGCGAGCGGTATGTGGGCATCGCGCCTAAAGGAACAGCCGGCGATCTCGGCGACGTGCTGCGCACGCAACCGTTTATCCGCTACGACCGCCGCTCGCCGGGCGGCCAGCTGGTCGACCGCTATCTGAAGCAACACGGGCTCGCGACGATGGACACGATGGAGCTCGACGAACCCTCGGTGATCCTGAACATGGTCAGCGAAGGGCTTGGCTGCTCGATCATTCCGGGCGACCTCGTTCCGGTCGGCAAAGCGCGCGGCATCAAGACGCTGCGCTTACCGGGCAGCCCATTGATTCGCGAGATCGGCATTCTCGCGCGACTCGAAGTGTTCGACCGTCCTTCGACGCAAACCTTCGTCGACAGCCTCACCGTGCAGGCATCGAAAATCGGCAAGCGTTCAGGCCGGTCCGCCTGATGACCCTCGCTGGTCATGCGGTGTGATGCGCGGCGTGCGATAGCCGATTACGACGATCTTCATCAGAAAGCGCCTTGGCCTTTCAGAACGGTTCCTGCAATACGCGAGGAACCATTCGATGGCTTCGGGGAAGGGTTGGCTGCAGGCGCGCCGGTTCGCGCGATCGACATCACGAGCTATCTAATTTTCTTAGGCTAAGCCCCGTAAATTTCCGTTTTACAGGCAAATTCCCTCGTTCCTATACTGGCTTTCAACTTCGATCGCGACGCGAGCCTCAAGGAGACGAGGTCCGTGCAGTCGTCCGGTCGACTGCCTAAGTGAGGATCTCGGTGGATTTGCAACTGAATGGCAAAGTGGCGCTCGTACTCGGCGCCGGTGGCGGTTTGGGCGGTGCGATTGCGCGTGCGCTCGCCGCTGAGGGCGTGCGGGTCGCGGTGGCCGACGTCGATCTGGCCGCGGCGGAAAAGACCACGCACGCGATCAACGATGCAGGCGGCCGCGCGCTGTCCGTGCAATGGGACCTCGCCGATCTCGCGAGCATCGATGGACATGTGAGCAAGATCGAAAGCGAACTCGGCCCTGTCGATATCCTCGTGAACAACACGGGCGGGCCGCCGCCGACACCGGCGAGCGGGCAGGATCCGGCGCTGTGGCGCAAGCACTTCGACAGCATGGTGCTGTCCGTGGTCGCGATTACGGACCGTGTGCTGCCGGGCATGAAGAGCCGCAAATTCGGCCGGATTATCACGAGCACGTCGTCGGGCGTGGTCGCGCCGATTCCGAATCTCGGTCTTTCGAATGCGCTGCGGCTGTCGCTGGTCGGCTGGTCGAAGACGCTGGCGAAGGAGGTCGGCCGCGACGGCGTGACCTGCAACATCGTATTGCCGGGACGCATTGCAACCGACCGCATCCGCTTCCTCGACGAAGCGAAAGCGAAGCGCGAAGGCCGGCCGGTTGAAGACGTGTCGGCCGAAAGCACCGCATCGATTCCGGTGGGCCGCTATGGCGAGCCGCGCGAATACGGCGACATGGTGACGTTTCTCGCGAGTCCGCGCGCGTCGTATATCACCGGCTCGACGATCCGCATCGACGGCGGACTGATCGCGAGCGTCTGATTTCCTTCTTCAAGAAACCTTCTCGAACGTCGACCTATGACTACCGAATTCAAGCCTCTCGATGCGCGCGTGATTTCCGCGCTCGCGGGCGTATCGACTGCCACGCTGACGACGGTGTTGCTCAAGCACGGACTGCGCAATGTGTGGCTGCGCGGCACGCGGCCGATCGCGCCGGGCCAGCCGCGACTCGTTGGACGCGCCTTCACGCTGCGCTTCGTGCCGGCTCGCGAGGACCTTGCGACGCCGGCCTCGTGGGGCTCGCCGATTTCGACGCGTGCCGCGATCGAAGCGATGCCCGAAGGCTGCATTGCGGTGGTCGATGCGATGGGCGTGACCGATGCCGGCATCTTCGGCGACATCCTGTGCTCGCGCATGCACAAGCGCGGCGTGGCGGGGCTCGTGACGGACGGCGTGGTGCGCGACGTGGAAGGCGTGTTGCAGAGCAAGCTGCCCGTCTGGTGCCAGGGGACGGCGGCGCCGCCATCGGTGGCGAGCCTGACGTTCGTCGGCTGGCAGGAGCCGATTGCGTGCGGTGGCGTGGCGGTATTCCCGAACGACGTGATCGTGATCGATCAGGACGGCGCGGTGGTGGTTCCCGCTGCGATGGTGGACGAGGTGGTGGCGGCATCGGTCGAACAGGAGCAGCTCGAGGGCTGGATCATGAACGAAGTGGCTAACGGTGCGTCGCTGCCGGGCCTGTATCCGCCGAACGAGGCCAACAAGGCGCGCTATGCCGAGTGGGCGAAGAAGAAGGGCGGCTCGAAAGACTAAGGATCGGAATACATCTGAGCGCATTGCAAAAACCAAAAACGAAGCAATGCGCGGAGGGGACACTCATGACTCGGGACGTACGCCAGAGCGCGGACGACTTCGCTCGTCTGCGCGCGGAAGACCGGCGCTATGCAGCCGCCGCCAATATGAAAATGAGCTCGCGGCTGTGGGGCATTTTCAGCGGATCGATAGGGAATCTGATCGAGTATTACGACTGGTTCGTTTATGTCGGGCTCGAGATTTATTTCTCTAAAGCGTTCTTTCCGTCCGGCGATGCGACGGTCTCGCTGCTGAGGACCGCCGCGGTTTTTGCGATCGGGTTTCTGGTGCGGCCGATCGGCGGATGGGTGCTGGGGATTTACGCCGACAAGCACGGCCGACGCGCGGCGCTGCTGCTGTCGGTTTCGATGATGTGCTTCGGCTCGCTGATGATCGCGCTCACACCCGGGTATCAGACGATCGGGATTGCCGCGCCGGTTATTCTGCTGCTCGCGCGGATTCTGCAGGGCTTGAGCATTGGCGGCGAGGGCGGCAGTGCGGCCGCGTATCTGAGTGAGACTGCGCCGAAAGGCAGCCGCGGTTTCTATTCGAGTTTCCTCTATACGACCATTTCGCTCGGGCAACTGCTTGCGATGGCCACGCTCGTGCTGTTGCAGCAGTTGTTTTTGACGGCCGAGCAACTGCAGAGCTGGGGATGGCGAATTCCGTTTCTGATTGGCGCATTGATTTCCGTGGTCGGCATTCTGTTGCGGCGGAATATGCAGGAAACGGAATCGTTTCAGAAGCACGCTAAAAAGGCGAAGAAGGTCAGCGCGATTCGCGAGGCGCTGCGGCATAAGAAGGCGTGCTGGATGGTGTTTGGGCTGACGCTCGGCGGGTCGGTGGGAAACTATGCGTTTGCGGCTTATATGCAGAAGTTTCTCGTGAATAGTGCGGGAATGGCCAAGAGCACGGCGAGCCTGATTTCGGTGTTGTCGCTGGTTGGCTTTACCGTGCTGCAGCCGGTTTATGGCGCGTTGTCGGATCGGATTGGGCGCAAGCCGTTGCTGCTCACGTTTGGCATTCTCGGGACGTTCGGGACGGTGCCGCTGTTCACATTTCTCAAGGGCACGCAAAGTCCTTACGTCGCGTTCGTGGCGGTGATGGCTGCGCTGGCTGCGGTGGCGATGTATTCGTCGGTGAGCACGATTACCAAGGCGGAACTGTTTCCGGTTGAAGTGCGCACGTTCGGGCTGGCGGTGCCGTATGCGATCAGCGTCTCCGTGTTTAGCGGGACGGTGGAGTACATCGCGCTGTGGACGCGCAAGGAAGGACACGAGAACTGGTTCTTCTGGTACGTGTCGGCTTGTATCTGCGCTTCGTTGATTACCTATCTGTTGATGCCGGAGACGAAGAAGACTTCGTTGATCGATCGGGATTGAGGCGGGCAGCGGTACGCCCTACTCAATTCGGGCGAAAAGCAAGGGAATCCGGCGCCTACTCATCGAATCGGTTGCGGCCAGGGATCGATAGACTGCTTCCCTATGTCAGCACGTCCAGCGCGTCCGGGAGACGACGCGCGGTCGTGCTTTTGCCACATCGGGTCGATCTGCGACGGGTTTGCAGCTGGCGCTTCACAGCGACGTTGCACGGACATCCGACCCGGTCGCCCATCCTTTGTGACCCATGAAGCCGATCCGATTAGTCTGTGGCACGCGCAGCACCCGGCAGCAGTTCTCGACCGAGACTGCGCTGGGACGCTCGCTGAAGCTCTACAACCATAATGCGCAGCAAGCGCAGTTGCATCTGTTCGACAGCAACAGTCGCGGGCTGTCCACGATCTATAACGAAGCGATTCGTTACGCCGAGCAGCAACCGGCCATTCTGGTGTTTATTCACGATGACATCTGGTTGCAGGACTTCTTCTGGCTCGAGCGGATTCATGAAGCGCTGGGGCGCTTTGATGTGGTGGGGCTTGCGGGCAATACGCGCCGTGTGCCGCGTCAGCCGGCTTGGGCTTTTGTGACCGCTGACTTCAAATGGGACGAGCGCCAGTTTCTGAGCGGGACGGTTGGGCATGGCAAGGGGTTTCCTTGCGAGAACGTGTCTTCGTTCGGGCCTGCGGGGCAGGAGTGCAAGCTGCTCGATGGGCTGATGCTGGTTGCCGATAGCGCGAAGCTGGTTCAAACCGGGCTGCGCTTTGACGATCAATTCAAGTTCCACTTCTATGACATGGATTTCTGTCGGCAGGCGGAATTGAAAGGGCTAAGGAGTCGGAGGCCAAGCGGTCTTAGGAAGACAAAACATTCTACCAACTCCTTGGCTCACAGAACGACATGGCTACGATCCGACTTATTTGCGGAAGTATGGGGAGTAGTGATCCACTCTTCCATCGGGAACGAAGCTGATGAATTGGGAAAAGCTTGGGCTGGTTTTGCGGCCCGAAGTGATCGGCGCAGAGACGCCGATTTGCGTTACGGTGCCCACGCCCATCCTGCTCGACGAAAACACGATCAGAGTGTTCGCGGGCGTCTGCGATAAAAACTATATTGGCAGGCCTTATTACGTCGATCTCGATGCGAGAGATCCGAGGCAAACCCTGTCTGTGTCGCCGGGTCCTGTCATGGACGTAGGCGCTTCCCCGTCCTTTGATGAACATGGTGTCGTGCCGGTTCATATCCTGCGAGCACGTGACGGCCGGCTGCTGATGTACTACTCCGGCTTCCAGCGTTTTCCGGATATTCGCTACAAGATTTTCGCCGGACTTGCCGTCAGCCACAACGACGGCGAGTCGTTCCAGCGCGTACAGACCGCCCCGTTGCTCGGTTCGTCGAACGAGGAAAGCCTGTTCCGTTGCGCGCCGTTCGTGATCGAATCCGACAATGGGTATCGGATGTGGTACATCGCGGGTTCATCGTGGGAAACGGTGCGCGGCAAGCAGGTTCCGAGGTACTCGCTGAAATACATCGAATCGCACGACGGAATCGAGTGGCCGAACGAGGGCAGACCGTGCCTCGAGCTGCAACACGACGAGCACGGTTTCGGGCGGCCTTGGATCGAGCGCGACGACCAGGGTACTTACCATCTGTATTACTCGATCCGGGTTCGTTCGGTTGCGGCGTACCGGCTTGGCTACGCTACATCAAAAGATGGGCTCGACTGGGTCCGAAACGACGCGGCAATGGGACTGCTTCCGACACCGGGTTCATTCGACGCGAATGGCATGTCGTACTCCGCGCTGATCAAGGCACATGGGTCGACGTATTGTTTTTATAACGGGAACGACTTCGGTAAAGATGGCGTCGCCGTGGCAAGGCTCGTTTAATAGGTGGGGCCCGCGATAAGTCACGCCGATCAGGCTCACAGCGTGCCCACGCTACGCGACGTGCGCAAGAAACGCCTTATATTCGCGAATATAATCCGACTCATCAAACAGCGCGGACGCCAGCACCAGGCACACGGAACCCGGGTCGAAGTTGATCTCGCTTCCCCAGATCATCGGCGGCACATGCAATCCTTTCCACGGCCGATTCAAGTGAAACGTCGCCTGGCTTTCCCCGTCATCGACGCGCACGTCGAAGCTGCCCGACAGACACACGATGAACTGATGTAGCGTCTTATGCGCATGTGCCCCGCGGCTCTCTTCAGTCGGAACGTCGTACAGATAGAAGACACGTTTGACATCGAACGGAACGTGTTTATTTCCTTCGATAAACGTGAGATTGCCGCGAGGATCGGTCACCTTTGGCAGAGTAATGATCTTGCAGTCGTTGATTGTCGATTTGATCATGGTGCTGCATTCCGTGCGTCAATGAGACGTGGTAGGCGTGGTCGTTATCGCCGGCACGGTCTCGAGGTTCAGCCGGTAAAACTCGTGAGCCACGCCGCCGCCGCCGAATTCATGTTTGAAGCGATAGAGCCCGTCGTTCAATATCGTGCCGCCCGCTTCGTTGCTTGTTCCAAAGTCGAAATACCTCGCGCCGCTGCGCGCAGCCTCGGCAATGATGCCTTCGAACACCGCATCCAGAGCCGAGCATGCATAGCCTCGTTCGCTGGAAGCGATGTACTGCGCGTGCCAGACATTGCGCGAATTGAACATCACAACGCCGGCCTCGACATTTCCATCGACCAGTGCGCAGCACAAGCGGATCCCGGAAGGAAAGCGCGACTGCAGCAACGTGATTTCTTCGAGCGAATGCACCGGTTCGGCGTCGTGCTTGCGTGCGAGGTTGTCCTCGAGCACCGCCCACAGCGCCGGTAGCAAACCGATGTCGTGCGAGATCGACGCCGAGCGCGACGCCTTTTTAAAGCCACGTCGCCGCCGCTCGCTGATCGGGCCTCTGCACGCGAGGTCGATCGTGCACGAGATATCGCAACGCTCGCGCGTCGCGCCAAGCCGCATCAATGCATACAGGTCGTCTTGCGCGGGGCGCATCGCGTAAATGTGCGGGACGGGCCGGTAAGCAAGCGCGCGAAAGCCGAGCTTCCGAAAGTGAGTACACGCCGTCGCGAGCGCCTCGACCATCCGGTTCCCGGCGAGCCATCCGTCGTGCACGATTCCACCGTATGTCGCACCGGGGTGACTTGCCACAAGCTGAGGATCGTCGCGGCGCGCAGCAGCAGGCAAGACGCCGCACAGCTGTCCGGCTGCGTAGAGCAGCAGCGATGCGTCTTTGAAGCGTTCACCGTGATAGGAAAGAAACCGCCGCGTATGCAAAAGCGTCCCGTTGACCGACTCCTCGCATAGCCGGTCCCACTCGCGAGCAGCATCCTCGGTGAACGGAACGACCTCAATCGTCATTCAGTGCGCTCCCCGACACGATTCGATTGTGTTCGTCCACGTCACGCCTCCTTCACCTTGAAGAAGCGGTGCGTACTGACGCGTGCCGGCGCCGGTTGCTCGCCTTTGAACAACTCCGCCGGTTGGGTGTTCTGAACGATCGTGACGCCCGGGCCGATCCAGTTGTCCGCTGCGATCGTCACGTTATTGCCGACCGCCGCATTGACGCCGACGAATGAGCTCGCGCCGACGCGGCAAAAGCCCGATATGACCGCGTGCGAAGAAATGAAGCAGTGGTCTTCAACGACGCTATGGTGGCCAATATGGTTGCCGCTCCACAACACGACATTGTTGCCGATCTGCACGAACGGCTGGACCGTATTGTCTTCAAAGATAAAGCAGTGCTCGCCGATGCGCGCGTTCGGCCAGACGCAGGCGTGCGAGCTGACATAGCTCGCCGGCCGGTAGCCCTTGAGCCGGGTCGTCTCGTAAAAGCGGCGCCGCAGCCGGTTCAATTGCGAATAGACCAGCGCCGCATAGAATTCGACGTCATCGCTCGAAAAGTGCTGCTCGATCGATTCATATGGGACGATGGGCAATCCGAACAGCGTGTCTTTCGTCAGATAGGCCGACTCGACGCTGAAGCCCACGACCTCGTACGGCGAATCATGCGTAAAGCACTCGTAGGCGACTTCAGCGAACGCGCTGTCGCCGATAATCACAAGCTTTTTCGCTTTCTGCATCTCGGCCCCCTCACGGACGGGTAATCAGAATGTCTTCGCGCCGGTTCGCCATCGGCAACGACGGATGTTGGGGCAAAAGGTAGGCGTCGAAGCCAGCGGCGCGGGCGCGCTGGAGAATGGCAAATACAACCGCGTCGTCGATCAGCTCGTGCTCGACCTTGTTGAATTCGACGACAGGCGGTTCGGCTACCTGCATGAACGCCTGATGAAATGCGATACCTGTTTCACTGGCGAAGAAGCGCTTGCGCTTCGACACGTTAGGGATATCGCCGATTAGCCACTGACCGCCCGGCGCCAGCAACGAAAGCGACACATCGATAAAGCGGAAAAAAGCCGCTTCGACGAATGCGTAATGCAGCACGCTGTAACACAGCAGCACATCGACGGTTCCTGCCAGCTTGCCAATTTGCGGCTCGATGCAGGTCGGGTAGAACCCCGACACCTTGTCGATGAACGGTGCATCCGGCAGCAACGCAAGCATCTCGGCGGAGTCGATGAGCGTCAGCGCATGCTGGTTGCGCTCGCACAGATCGATGATCATGCGCGGTACGTCGGTGCAGCCGGGCCCGATGTCGACGACGGTGCGCCGTTCTTTTCCGAGGTTGGTGAGCTTCGCGCGGATATCGGCCACGATGGCTTCTTCGTGACCTTTGCGGTACGCGTCGGGAAAGCCGATCCGCTCGTAAGGCGACAGCGATTCGTCCGTCGCCAGGCGACGGAAGTCTTCATAACCGATATCGGCGAAGCGGTTCGGGCTCGTCGATGTCATGGGCGCGCTCCGAAATAGTCGAGCACGGTGCGTATCACGTGCGCGACGTCATCGCTTGCGAGCCCCGGAAAGCAGGGCAGCGAAAGGACCGAACGGCATGCAGCCTCGGTCGCCGGCAATGCGTCGGCGCGCGTGCTGCGACCATGCACGGCCTGCAGATGATCCGCGACGGGATAGTGAATATCCGTGGCGACGTCGTGCTCCGACAGGAACCGACGAAGGTCGTCGCGATCTTCCGCCTGCACCACATACAGATGCGCGACATAGTCGCTATCGACCGATTGCGGGCAGCGTAGCGGCAGTCGCGCGAATGCCGCGT
This sequence comes from Paraburkholderia sp. SARCC-3016, assembly GCF_031119615.1. Lineage (NCBI taxonomy): Bacteria > Pseudomonadati > Pseudomonadota > Betaproteobacteria > Burkholderiales > Burkholderiaceae > Paraburkholderia > Paraburkholderia sp. SARCC-3016. The sequence continues at coordinate 79,793 of NZ_JAVHZD010000016.1, forward strand.
TATAGCGGCGCGCGATGGCTCTGCGTTCCTCGTTCCACGCATCGAGGTAGGGCAGCTTGGCGCGCAACACGGCCGCTTGCAGTTCGTCGAGCCGGCTATTGCAGCCGCCGCTGATCGCGACGTGATACTTCTTGTCCCATCCGTACTGACGCAGTTGCTTGGCCCGCGCGGCCAGTTCGGCGTTGCCGGTTACGACCGCGCCGCCGTCGCCGAGCGCGCCGAGATTCTTGGTCGGATAGAAGCTGAAGCATCCCACCGTGCCGAAGCTGCCCGCGGCCTTGCCGTTGCGCATCGCGCCGTGGGCCTGAGCGCAGTCCTCGATAACGGCGACACCGGCATCCATCGCGATGCGGACAATCGCTTCGACATCGGCGAGTTGTCCGTACAGATGCGTGACCACAATGGCGCGCGGCGAGCAGGTTTCCAGTGCCTCTTTTAACCGGTCTTTGCTCATTGTCAGCGTGAGCGGATCGACGTCGACATAAACGGGCTGCGCACCGATCTGCAGGATGGCGGTGCTCGAATAGAAGCCGGCATTGGCCGTCGCGATGACCGAGTCGCCCGACGTGACGCCCACCGCACGTAACGCGATGTTGATTGCGTCGGTGCCGTTCGCCACGCTTACGCAGTGCTCGGCGCCGACGTGTTCGGCGTATTCACGCTCGAACGCCGTCACTTCGTTGCCGAGGATGTACCAATGGCTATCGAGAACACGCTGAACCGGCGCTTGCAGGTCGACTTTCGCGTTAGCCAGTTGAGTGGAGAAAAACGGTACCTTGGACATAGGGGCGCCGGATAGCATGAGAGCGACGATTGCTTCGCACAGTGCCGGAAAGCCGGAACTGCCCGAGGCGGTGTCGCACGCCGCCTCGAACACCGATTTACTGAATCAGCTGCGCATGGATGGAGTAGTCACGCTGCGCGTTGGCGATGTCATCGAGAAACGATTGCAACGGATCGGCTTTATGCACGCGCGAGGCTGGCACGACCGGCGCATCCGGCCCGCCGTCGATCGCTCGCGCGAGCGCCTCGACCGTATGAAACTGCTCGAAATGCCGCCGTGCGTCGTCGGATTCGCGCTGGAGCTGCGCGGGGGTCAAGCTGCGCAGGCGGTCGAACAGCTCTTCGACGCGAGTCCAGTGAAATGCACCCGGGTAGTACAGGTCGGGTCCGCCGAGGAACGGCGAGATGTAGCAAAGATGTCCGATCATCGGCGTACCGGAGCCCATCGTCTCGATCAGCGCCTTGCCGCCGCCTTGCGGGAACGACGCGATCACAACGTCGATGTTTAACGATTGAAGCGCCTTCCATACGCTGCGCACCCACGGGATATGGACGAAACGTTGCGGCGGAATGCCCAGCGTCACGAGGGCATTTCTGATGTGCGAGAGCGTCCCTTCCGAGAGCGGCCCGATATGGACGTGCATGCCGCCCGTACATTCGAGGAGACGCGGGATCACGTCCGCGTATTGAATCTTGTACGGCGACTCGAACTTGTTGACGGAGCCGGTCGAGCAGGTACGCAGCGTTCCATCGGTCATCCACGCGGGTGATTTCCGCTTGCCGTGGTCTTCAGCGATGAACGGCCAGTAGACGGGGTTCTTGACGCCGATGTTGTCGCGGCAGTTGTGAATTCCCATCGGATGCGGGTCGACGTGGACCGTATGTTCAAGCGTCACGCCCAGGCACAGTTGATGGTCGGCGTGATGGTAGAAGATCGTTTCGTCGGCGAGCGACGGTTGCGCTGCTGCGATCGCCACGGGATCGTTGTGGTGATTCATCAGGATCAGCTTGCGCGGACGAAGCGCGCGCAACCGGTTCAACGTCCAGTCGAGTTTGCCGGCCAAACCGCCTTTCGGCGCGACTTCACTCGTCACGACCTTGCCGAAGCGTTCGCCGATGACGGTGAGATCGGCCGAGTTGAGCGCATCCGTGAGCATAAGGACGGTGCGCGGACCGAAGCGTTTGGTCTTGAGCAGGTCTTCGATCACGGCCGTGTGACCGCCGAGACGATAAAGCTCGGTGGCGAGAATCACGCAATCGGCACGCGGTTCCTTGGCGGGCTTGTTGTTGCCGGTTGCCTGAAGCGCTGCGAGGCGGTCTTCGCCGACTTGCGTGCAGCAGCGGTCGAGCGTTGCGTCGGCGAATACCTTGGCGATACCGCGCCGGTCGAACACGCAGGTACGCACGAAGCGGAGCAGGAGATTGAGCGTGTCTTCGATATTGCCGGCAAGCCGGCGTCGGTCGAGTTCCGCGGCCAACGATTCGACGGTGGAGAAATAGGTGCCGTTCTGGCCGCGTTCATTCGTTTGCACGACGGCGGCCGGGGCCGGTTTCTGGGCGGTGCGTTTGCGTTCGTCGTAGGCGGACGCCTCGCCGGCATCGACGGCGCCGAGGAGGACGTCAACGGCATCGAACTCGCGGCCGGCTGCGGCGAGCACCTGGCTCAGTTCGCTGTAGAGGTTGGCCGCGGACGGATTGAGCGCGATGGCGGCCTGATAGGCCGCGATTGCCGCATCGTGCTGGCCCAGTTGCGCGAGCGTGTGGCCGAGGTTGTGATGCGCTGGCCAATAGTCCGGCCTGGTCTGGGCGGCCTGGCGGAAAGAGTCGGCTGCGGCGGCGAGCTTCCCTTGGGCTTGCTTGACCTTGCCGAGACTGTGGTGTGCTTCGGCGAAGTCGGGTTGCAACTGCAGCGCCTGATGGTAGTGGGCGGCGGCTTCTTCGAGCGCGCCGACGCCGGAGAAGGCATTGGCGAGGCTCGCATGGTACGAGGGGACATCGGGGCGAAGCGCGACTGCGCGGCCGATCAGATTCTGGGCGACATCGAACCGGCTGCGCTGACTCGCGATTACGCCGAGCAGGTGCAGCGCGTCCGTATGTTGCGGCGCGTGCTGCAGGATTTGCTGATACAACGCCTCAGCCTGTTCGAGACCGCCTGCGCGGTGCTGCTCCAACCCGAGCCGCAGCCATTCTTCGACAGCGGTCATGTCAGAACCCGTCCCCTTGAGGGAGTTCGGCCCTGCGGCTTGCGAAACTCATCCCGATTCTCCCGATTTCCGAATTTTTGCGCTGATTGTGACGGAGTCTAATGGGCGGAGGCGGTGTTCAATTGTTGAATAAGACTGGGGTTTTGCGGTTAATTCCGGCCACGGGCTTGAGGGGCGGGGAGGCCGGCGAAGCTGGGGTTCGCCATGCGTCGCTTCAATTCGGATCGGTCGACGCAAAGATTGTCGCTTGCGTGAGGATCGCGTTGTTTGAAATGGTGGAGAAGGGACCGGCCTAAACTGCCGATATTCGACAGTGCATGGCGCGGCGCTACTCGCTAAGGCAAACGAATGAAGATTTGGAGAGATGTTGTCTTAGTTATTCAAACGTCTTGAGCAGAACATTCGGATCCTTCCCATGTTCGGTAGCTGGTTTGCATTATCCAAAACTATCAAGGAAAATTGATTGGATCGCTAATTAATTCGAACGTAGTCCCGGCTAGGGATGGACTTCGCGATAAGAGAGGAGAGGAAGGAGAAGAAGCGCGGGCCGAATGGGCGGCAACCCAAACGACCCGCTAACCACAACCAACTCACACTAGGAGTTGACCATGGCTGAACGCAATCATAAAACAGAGAACGGAACTTCGGTTCGCTACTTGACCGTGTCTAGACTACGCCAGCCGTTTAATCGGCCTAAGCATTGGCCGTCCTGGAAGAGCAGCTACGAGGACTATCCGCCGGTGCCCTGGATTCGTCTTTCGGGGCGGTGGCTGAATGAGGCGGGGTTTGATATTTCTGGGAAGGTTCGGGTGGAAGTGGAGAAGGGGAAGCTTGTTATAACGCCTGCTTGATTTAGAGTGTTAGGGCCGGGGAGGCAGGCTCTCCGGTCCGCTTGGAACCTTGATTTCTCTAGGTTTGTGCATTTGCGCCACTGATGTCGCCGTTTTTTCCCTATTCGGACTTACATGGGCGTGCTTGAAGACAGCGCCGGGCTGTAGCGTCCAGGAACTTGTACAGAGTTCAGAGCAGGTCGTGTACTGCAACTACATCGTGGCGAAGCCGCGGTTCTGGCGCGAATGGCTGACGGCCTGCGAGACGTTGTTCGGGATCGCTGAAGCTAACTCGGGCTTCCTCGGCTAGCAGTATTTGATTCACCGTCGACTGCTCGGCGGTGCTAACTCGCGCGTAAGGAAACGTTCTCGACATGGTGCCGCCGCCTTTGCTAAGCCGGATGGGATGGGCGCATGGCTGGTGTACCGGATGTGTTCATTTTTGCCGGCGCTTGAGGAGTTTCAATATGAATTTGTACGTATAGATCATGCTCGATACCGATCGTCGTGTTGCGCTACCGCGCCCGCAGTTGAACTTGTCTGCGTTAATTAGCGCCGCCGCTTGTTGTTCCAAAATTTCCATCCATCAGTCGGAGTAAACATTAATACGACAGCAAATAGGCAGAGTCCGGCTATTAAAAATATCGCTGATTTATCGGCAACTATACCACTCCAGTATGATTCTTCCGTGGGCTTGAATATGTCCCACAAACCATTTCCGATCATACCGAACAACAAACCCAAGAAAATGAAGCGGCAAATATTGAAAGCGTTTGAGCTATTGTGCGAAAAGCGTCCAAGTACGACCAAATCTTTAACGGGTTTCGTTACCGTAATGCCATCTCTCTGCAATTGCTCGCTCGATGCAGTCCATTGATATCCAAGATAGTTTCTAACATTCGCAGGATTTGCATGTCGGGGCGCTTCCAGACGAACGTACTCGTTCCAAACCTCCTCATCAAACAATGAACGACAACCTATAAAATGCTGGCTCTCGAATTCACATATTTGAGCCCGCTCTAAAGTTAAAAAGAAATGAATCTTCTTGAATTTCGGAAAACGTACTGATGAATCATTCGCTAGAATCTCATCCGGCGTGCCTCTTCTAACGTTTATGCGAAAATCAATAATTCTAGTTACGAAACTTGAGCTTAAAATGTTTCGATCTTTTTGTTTAAACACCGACGAGTATACGCCGGGAGGGACGTTTTTTACCCGGAATCGAATGTAAATCTTTTCAAACGCAGCGTCTTTTAGCTCGAACGGAATCGAAATGTTCAGTTGAGTAGATATCGAGCCATCCGACAAATTCAAGGAAATTAATTCGAAGGATTTTGGATTGAGCCGAACAAGACAAAAGCGATCTTTCGGTCGAACGCTTTGCGCATTCCCTTGAATATCATCGACACTTCGAAACGAAATTTCCGCATAGCTTTGATCTGCCGCTCCTTGATAATAAACCACCTCATTAAAAATTGCTGCAACGGTCTTCTCATTATTTAACTTAGCGCCGAGGTCGCTTACATCTCGTGCATGCACTTCCCACGGTAAATCGACCTGGATGGATTCGATTGACTCCCATTTGTTGATCATTACACCGAGATCAAGAATGGAACTCCCGTTTATTTCCCATAAATTGACATGTAACTGATCGCTTACTGCCACGTCGTTGACGTTATCCGCGCCCTTCTTCAATAATCTCGCTTCGGGTGCGATATTTGACGCAACGTGAGTGTCCGCAATTCTTTCGGCTGCGTCCGGTTTTGAAATGCCGCAATAACGGACCATTATTCCGGAAAACGCTGGAGTCACGCTTTCTCCTTCTTAAATCTTCTCGATATTGTCTTCGTATTGGAGCAGTAACCCGTTGTAGCTATATTCTGCTTTATTTCGACGATAAATATCCTGATATTTGTCGCCGACCTCAAAACCGAAATGTTCGAAAATCTTCCCAAACTGAGGAAGCTGCTCTTCCGCGATCGTTAATAATGGCTTGTCAGATTTGAGTAATTCAAATGATTCGTCAAATAGCTTTAAGCCTATACCACTGCCTTTAAAGTCCGGCATCACACGGAGGCAGCATAATTTCTTTTCGTCTTCGGTATCTTTTACGATTGCGAGCCCTGCCAACCTGCCTCCGGCCTCTCGCAGCAATATTTTCCGCTCGCCGGTCAGCAATCCAGGAACCACTTTACTTTCATACCAGTGCAGAAAATTTGGGTAGAGTAGAGACAGCCCTTCAAGATTTTCCCGGGCCATACCTTCGAGGGCGTAAAAACGCTCTGGACTTTCCGTCCAAATTCTTTTGTCAAGAAGAGCAGAGCGTTTCATGGCTTCAATTCATCACGCAAACTGAATATTCAGTTGACGGTTGTCTTCCGCATTTGTTGGGAGATATCGAAAAGACTGCGGAGCCTTCAACTCAGGGCCAAATGACTGAAGTGAAACCGGTTCTTCATATTTCTTTACGCGCCCGACGGCAATAGCTACTGCTGTATCGCGACCGGTGTAATATGCGTCAAAAAAGCTCTTCTTTATCCCTGCAGCCTGTTTGGTAATGTTCCAAATTTTCTTCGGGGCGTCGATGTGCACCTTTGCGACCTCAAATTCTCCGACCACCTTACCTACTGGTTTAGTAGCATATATAAGAACTGTTTCGACTGACCCGGAAGAAAAAGCGGCCTTTCTAAATTCGAATTTCTTCGTGCCATCTAGAATCTTATCCGCATATTCTGGTTTAATCGATAAGATAACTTTCATTTACTTGCCCCAAATTTAGGATTTCGTTAAATTGCTGATCGGAAAGTCTTAGAAAATCCCATCTGCGACCATTACCCGGCAACCCAACTTCTTCCAGAAGGCGCGCACGATTAAGGCGCTTGGTTAGCGCAATATTATAGGTGAATTTTATAGCGATGTGTCGTTTTTTCGTGAATCTGTCGGTTAGTTCCTGTGAGGAAAACACGCTGTACGGACTGACATAGTGAAGGAATGCGCTTCGGGACGGGAACGCACCAATTCGTTTCACTTCTTCCACGACACCTATCGATGTTGCCACCGAGCGAAAGTATGCCTTCCCCGGGATGTCGGTTGTACGATACATCACTAACAAATCGCCGCGGTTTAATTTGCCAGTTGCGGCCACGCCAGAAATATAAATCTTATGGATACTATTGGCGTGTGAAACGTCTTGAACGATATCAAAATTCTCGGTCTTCAGTTTCGAATCGGGCAAAAATTTAGTGTGATATTCGGGGTAGATCGCCAATAAAGCTTTGGCCACACCGTCGCGTGATACCCTGGGATAATTGAGTAATATGTCGCTTTCTTTTTCTCTGAAGCTTTTTAACAAGACCAATTCTTCACCATTTAAGCCATTTTTTTTAGCAAACTCCTTGAATCCGTAGGTTTTCAATATCGAAATAAGAGGCAAATGTTTAGCGAAGACAGTCACGTACGCATCGTCCGCATTGCCTGCTAGGGCGTGATCGAAGACCTTTTTAACAAACCGCTGACCAAGGCGTGTACCGTGGGCATCGATTTTAAGTGTTCCGACCTTTAGATGTCGCTTCGCTGGTAAGCTTGGAACAACGTCGGTGACAACCCCATCTTCAAATTTCAAATACAAAAAACCTCGAATTCCGCCGTGTTTAATGATGTAGGCGCGTTCCCCAGCTTTGGCTTTCTTATCAAACCAGTCTGGAAACTCTCTGTAGTCTGCTTTGAGCGAATCAAAGAACGGGTCTGCTAAGTCGATATCAGAGAATTTCGTGTATGCCAGGTTGGTCATCCTGCGGCCCCTCTAGATCTTGATTTTTTGCAGCTAGAGCATATTGCAACAAAAATCAGTATGTCGATAGTCCAGCAGATAAAACTTCATGCCTAATGGATATATTTCGTAGAGAGTACGCCGGCGCTGTCTTTAGGCGGTGTTAATCATCAGCGCGCGGCAAATGCTTGCGGCAAATTGGAAGGAGATCGAAAGAGATCGAAAGAGATCGAAAGGGATCAGATGAATCCGCATGCCGAGCGTTCTAACGGGCATGGGCGGCGTAGAGCGAAGATGGGGACCGGCGTCTGCGCTATTGCGCGCAAGCTTTGCTCGCGGAAAACCTTGGCAGGATTTTGGTTTGTGTGCGTGCGCCGCAGTGTGCGTTCGCACGTTCGGATCGAGTTCACTACCGAATACGATTTTCCGTACCGATTCCGTATTGGAAAATAGACCGAACGAAAAATCGCGGAGACCCTTGTCAGGACTGGCGCGCCCGGCTGGGATCGAACCAGCAACCCCTGCCTTCGGAGGGCAGTACTCTATCCATTGAGCTACGGGCGCGTATCGGGAGGGATGCTGCGCAGGCGCTGAGAACCGAAAGACCCGGAAAAAACCGGAACAAACGAGAAAAACCAAACAAAACCAGCGCCAGGCAAGTCCGAAAGCATACCTTGTTTCCCCTGACCCGTCCACCGCGTCAGCCGCGCGGCGCCTATCCGCCCTGCATCGAACTCCCCCCAAACCCACCCCAAATCGCGCAACAAACAACCCAAAACTGCGGGTAAACGCCTGCTGAACACCCCCGCCGCACGCTCGCCCGCACCGAAACCTTCCGCTTATAATCGACCGTGGCCTGATCAACAATAACAGTCGTTGCCGTCGCGCTGTACCGCTCACAATTCACGGGAGACGAGACAAGCATGAGCGAAGCACCACACGGAGCCCCGATCAAAACCCCCGGGCAGCTGATTGCCGCAGTCATCGCCAGCTTTGCCATCCCCATTATCGTCATCGTTCTGCTCGCTCATTACGTCGACAGTTCGACCCGCACCGGCGCCGGTACCGACGGCCTGTCCGACGCGGAAGTGGCCAAGCGCATCGCCCCCATCGCGCAAGTCGAGATCCGCGACGCGAACGCGCCGCGCACCTACAAGACCGGCGAAGAAGTCTACAAGGCCGTCTGCTCGGCCTGTCACGCGACCGGCGCCGCCGGCGCCCCCAAATTCACCAATACCGCCGACTGGGCCCCGCGTATCGCCCAAGGCTTCGACACGCTCTGGCACACCGCGCTGACCGGCAAAGGCGCCATGCCCCCGCGCGGCGGCACCAGCCCCGACGACTACAGCGACTACGAAATCGGCCGCGCCGTCGCCTACATGGCCAACAACGCCGGCGCCCATTTCGAAGACCCGCCCAAGCCCGTGCCCGGCGCGCCCGCAGCGGGCGCGTCGTCCGCTGCCGCGCCTGCCGGTGCGGCCGGTGCCTCCGGCGCCGTCGCCGCTGCCGATCAGGGCGCAGCCGCCTCCGAACCGGGCGCCGCGCAAGCGGCCGCCGCCGTCGCGGCCCTCGCCAACGTGCCGCAAACGGCCGCGGGCGGCGGTCAGCAAACCGCCGCGGATTCGGCCCAGGCCGGCAAGGCGCTGTACCAGCAAGTTTGCCAGGCGTGTCACGCGGCCGGCGTGCTGAACGCGCCGAAGTTCGGCGATAAAGCCGCATGGGCGCCGCGCCTGAAAGACCCGATCGACACGATCTACAACTACGCATTGCATGGCAAAGGCGCCATGCCGCCGAAAGGCGGTTCGAACGCGTCCGATGCGGATGTCAAAGCAGCCGTCGACTATATGCTCAACGCGGCCAAATAGGCGTCACCGAACCCGGACCCGGACGCACGCGCGGTCCGGAACCGGCCTCGAGCGCCCCGGTCAAGCGTCACCAGACCGGGACAAAAAAATCCCTGCGAACAAAAGGCAATCAACGCCTCTTTCGCAGGGATTTTTCACTGAGCAAGCAAAGCAAATCGTCCGACTCACCCCTTCTGCAACAACGCCTTCAAACTCGCCAACCGGTCCTTCGGCGTCATCGGCGCTTCGTCTTCGGTGGGCGGCGGCGCTTCGTCGAGCCCCATCTCCGGAATAAAGCGCGACGGCTCGCACACAATGGTCTCCCGCGCGCGCTTGCGCTTCTTGCACCAGTTCAGATGCAAACTGCGTTGCGCGCGCGTAATCGCGACGTACATCAGCCGGCGTTCTTCCTCGATGCGCGCATCGTCAACCGGGGTATCGTCGTCGCTGCCGCCGCGGTGCGGCATGATCCCTTCCTCGACACCAACGAGAAACACGTGCGGATATTCGAGTCCCTTCGACGCATGCACGGTGGACAACCGCACCGCGTCCGGGTCTTCTTCCTTGCCTTCGAGCATCGACATCAGGGCGACCGTCTGGATCAAGCCGAGCAGGTTTTTACCGGTATCGGCGAGACCGTCGGCGTTATCGAAGCCGGTGGCGTCGCCGTCTTCGGTCACTTCAGGCTCGGGCTTCGTGCCCTTGCGCTTTAACCACTCGAGAAACTCGAGCACGTTCTGCCATTTCGTCTGCGCCTGCCGTTCGTCGAACGCATCGTACAGATACGCCTCGTAATGGATCGCCTCCATCAGATCGTCGAGCACCGTGGTGGCCGGATCCTTATCGGCGCGCTCGGTGAGCCGCTGGATGAAATCGCAGAACATGCGCAGCGGCTCGACTTGCCGCGCCGACAACCGCGCTTCGATGCCGCCCATATACACGGCCTCGAACAGCGACACCTTTGCCTGTCCCGCGAACGAGCCGAGCGCCTCGAGCGTGGTATTGCCGACGCCGCGCCGCGGCGTGGTGATCGCGCGGATAAAGGCCGGATCGTCGTCGGCATTCGCGATCAGCCGCAAGTACGCGCAAATATCCTTGATCTCCGCGCGATCGAAAAACGATTGCCCACCCGACAGCACATACGGAATCCGCTCGCGCCGCAACACCTGCTCGAAAATGCGCGCCTGAAAATTGCCGCGATACAGAATCGCGTAATCGCGAAACTGCGCGCGCCGCTCGAACTTGTGCGCGGACAGCCGGAACACGACGGACTCGGCCTCGTGCTCCTCGTCGTTGCACGGCGTGACGGTGATCGAATCGCCCATGCCGTGCTCGGACCACAGCTTCTTTTCGAACAGTTTCGGATTGTTCGCGATCACGTTGTTCGCGGCGGTCAGAATGCGCACCGTCGAACGGTAGTTCTGCTCGAGCTTGATCACATGCAGCTTCGGGAAATCCTTGCCGAGCTGCGCGAGATTTTCGAGCGTCGCGCCGCGCCAACCGTAGATCGCCTGATCGTCGTCGCCGACCGCGGTGAACGCGGCGCGCGGGCCGGCCAGCAGCTTCAGCAATTCGTACTGGCACGCGTTGGTGTCCTGATACTCGTCGATCAGCAGATAACGCAGCTTGTTCTGCCAGCGGTCGCGCACCGGTTCGTTCTGCGCGAAGAGTTCGGCGGGCAGGCGGATCAGATCGTCGAAGTCGACGGCCTGATACGCATGCAGCGTGGCGACGTAATTGCGGTAGACAATCGCGGCCTGATGCTCGTCTTCGTTCGCGGCGATCGCCATCGCCTGATCGGGCATGATCAGCCCGTTTTTCCACAGCGAGATGATCGACTGGATCTTGCGAATAAAGCCCTTATCGGTCGAGCCGACCTGCTCCTGGATCATCGCGAAGCAGTCGTCCGCATCCATGATCGAGAACTGCGGCTTGAGGCCGACATGCTCGGCTTCCTGACGCAGAATCTGCACGCCGAGCGAGTGGAACGTGCAGACGGTCAACTGATTGACGGGTACCTTGCGGCCTTCCTTGCCGGGCGTGGTCAGCGTCTTGCCTTCGAGCAGCTTGCCGACGCGCTCGCGCATTTCGGCGGCGGCCTTGTTCGTGAAGGTGACGGCCGCGATATGGCGCGGCTCGAAGCCTTTCGCTTCGATCAGGTGCGCGATTTTCTGCGTGATGACGCGCGTCTTGCCGCTGCCCGCGCCGGCGAGCACGAGACAGGGACCGTCGAGATAGCGCACCGCTTCGCTTTGCGCGGAGTTAAGGCCTGCGGACATCGTCAGTGGGTTTGGCAATGAAGGGCGCGCGGCGCAAAGGCCCGGCCCGTGATACGTGGCTGCTGCGAGCGGCGGCGATAACCGCGCGCGAAAAGCGCGAACCGTCGGCGCGGATGGGTTCGACTCGCGCTGCCGCTTGCAAGGACCCGCGATGTTAACACGGATGACCTGGGCGCAACGGCGGCAAGACGTCCATCATCAACAACCCATCACGCCGCAACTCCCCATCCCTCACACCGACGGATAATCGCGCCTCATCACCTCGGCAAGAAACGCCGCGACCGCCGTAATCCGCGGCACGCGCCGCAAATACTGATGCGCGCTCATCCACACATCGCGCTTCACCTGCACCTGCTGCGCCAGAATCCGCACGAGCCCGAAGCGCTCCGCGCGCGCAAACGTCGGCAGCATGACGATGCCCGCACCGGCCGCGGCCGCAAACATCTGCGCGATCATGCTCGTGGAGTGAAACGCGATCGGCGGATTGTCGATCGCATCTTCGAGCCAGCGCACCGCGTCGAGCTGGATCAGATCGTCGACATAACCGACGAAGCGGTGCTGCCTCAACGCCTCGACGCTGTGCGGCGTGCCGAACGACGCAAGATAATCGGGATGCGCATACAGATAAAGCGTGAAGCGCCCGATCGGCTCGATATTCAGGTTATTGCCGCGCGGCTCGAAGAAACCGAGAAAAAGGTCCGCCTCGCGGTGCGAAATGCGCACATCGGTTGCCGACGTCACGAGCTCCACGACGATCCCCGGCTGACGCCGCTTGAACTCGACAAACTGCTCGCTCAGATACAGCGAAGCAATACCCTCCATCGTCGCGATGCGCACATGACCGGATAACCCCGGCTGCTCCCCGTTCAGCAGATCGCCGAGCGTCAGCACATTCGCCTCGACCGCTTCGACATGCGCGAGCATCTCGCGCCCCTGCGCATTGAGCCGGTAACCCTGCCGGTCGCGTTCGAATACCGGCGTCTCGAGTGCGAATTCGAGCGCCGAGATGCGCCGGCCGACCGTTGCGTGATCCATGCCGAGCACACGCCCCGCTTTGGAAAGATTGCCCGCGCGCGCCACTGCGAGGAACACCCGCAAGTCGTCCCAGCTCAGACGATTCATGTTCATGGCAGCAGCCGGTGTTCTGTTTTCATGGCGCCATTCTCGCAGTGCAAATTTGCACATGCCATAGATTGTTTTCCGGTTCGCGTTGACAAGTTGCTTTCATAGACTTCGCATCAGTGGCCGGCGCTTCGTCGCGGCCCATCTGACGACCTGACGGAGAACACCGATGGCCCAAAGCGACACGGACTGGGAAGCGATCCTCGCAAGCGAACGCTTCAAACGGCTGGCGCGCCAGCGCCGCAACACGATCGTCGTGCTCGGCGTGCTGGCCGCGATCTACTACTTTTCGATTCCCGCGCTGATCGCGTGGGGGCCGGACGTGTTCCGCATCAAGCTGGCCGCCGGCCTCAATGTGGGCACCGTGTTCGCGGTCTCGCAGTATCCGTTCGGCGGACTGATTGTCTACGTTTTCATGCGCCGCACGGCTGCGCTCGATCGCACGGCAGCCGGCCTTGCCAGGCAGCAGCCCGAAGCTGGCATCGCCCTGGCGGAGGAAAATCATGCGTTCTAGTCTGCTGCGCGCCGCCTGGGCGGCGGCGATCTTCGGCGGCACGACGCTCTGCGCGCATGCCGCCGGAACGGGCGCCGGCGGTAGCGCCGTCAGCCATCCGCTGCTGACCTACACGGTGTTCGCCCTCGTCATCGTCTCGACGCTATTGATCACATGGTTCGCCTCGCGCAGCAATCGCACCGCAGGCGACTTCTACACGGCGGGCGGCGGCATCGGCCCCGCGAAAAACGGCCTCGCGATCGCCGGCGATTATCTGTCCGCCGCCGCGTTCCTCGGTGCGTCAGGGCTGATCGCGCTGTACGGCTTCGACGGCATGATCTATCTGGTCGGCTTCTTCGCGGCGTTCATCCCGGTGCTGCTGTTTATCGCCGAACCGTGCCGCAATCTCGGCCGCTACACGATCGGCGACGTGCTCGTCGCGCGCAACAGCTTCCGTTCGACCAAAGCGGTATCGGCCGTGTCGAGCGTGGTCGTTGCGCTCGCGTACATGATTCCGCAGATCGTCGGCGGCGCGGTGATCGTGCGCGCGCTCGTCGGCATCGACTACAACGTGTCGGTCTGCGGCGTCGGCGGATTGATGCTCGTGTACGTCGCGTGCGGCGGCATGAAGGCAACCACCTGGGTGCAGGTCATCAAGGCCGTGCTGCTGATCGGCACGTCGTTCGTGCTCGTCGTGCTCGCGTGGCTGCCGTTCGGTTTCCATGTGCCCGCATTCATGGATGCCGTCGTGCACAGTCCGTTCGTACAGGCTCACGTCGCATCGATGTCGGCCGCGCACGGCCTGACCGGCGACGCACTCGGCTGGCGTTTCCTCGAACCGGGCCTGTATCTGAACAAGCCGCTCGAACTGCTGTCGCTCGGGCTCGCACTCGTGCTCGGTACCGCCGCGATGCCGCATATCCTGATGCGCCTGTTCACCGTGAAGGATGCGAAAGCGGCGCGCCAGTCGGTGATGTGGGCGATGCTCGGCATCGGCGTCTGTCATCTGTCGATCGTCGTGATCGGTTTCGCCGCTGCGTATTTCGTCGGCGCGCCGCTGATCGCATCGCTCGACAAGGGCGGCAACCTCGCGGCGCCGCTGCTCGCTCAGGCGCTGGCCGGCGGCCGGGGCAGCGTGGGCGGCGACCTGATGCTCGCGTTTATTGCCGCGGTCGCGTTTGCGACGATCGTGGCCGTGGTCGCGGGCCTCACGTTGGCCGCTGCTTCGTCGCTTGCGCACGACGTGTATGTCGGCGCGGTGAAGAGCGGACGCGCGACGGACAGAGAGCAGGTCACGGCCGCGCGTATCGCGACGCTCATGGTCGGAGCGGTGGCGATCGCGGTCAGCATTCTCGAGCGTGGGCAGAACGTCGCACAGCTCGTCGGCCTCGGCTATGCGGTCGCGGCCTCGGCGAATCTTCCGGCGCTCGTGCTCACGCTTTACTGGAAGCGCACGACGACGCAAGGCGTGCTGGTCGGCATCGTCGGCGGAACGCTCGTGGCGATTGGCCTCGTGCTCGTCTCGCCGAACATGACGTATCCGGCGATGGTCCGCGCGCAGGCGCTGCATCAGGTCGCCGACATCGACCGGCAACTGGCCGCCGGCGCGCCGCTCGTCGATACCGCAAAGCAACAGCAGTTGCTGACCACCCGCGCCGCCGCGCAATCGGCCGCCGATGCGATCGCGCCCGACGCGACGAGCATCGTCGGGCTCAAAGCGCCGCTTATCGCTTTGCGCAATCCCGGAATTATTTCGATTCCGATCGGATTCCTGCTGGTTTTCATGGTTTCGCTGTTCACGCGGGACGCTACGGCGCGCAAGCGCTGGGCCCAACTCGTCGTGCGTCGCGAGACGGGCTACGGCGCGATTACCGCCGTCGATCACTGACATTCACCTTCGAGTTCCATCACCATGTCCTCTCTTCCTGTCGTGAAGGTTGCCGCGGTTCATGCGGCGCCCGTGTTCCTGAACAAGCGCGCAACGGTCGCGAAAGCCGTTTCGCTGATCCGCGAGGCGAGCCGCCACGGCGCGCAGCTCGTCGCGTTTCCCGAGTCGTACATCCCCGCGTTTCCGGTGTGGGCGTCGCTGTGGGCGCCGATCGACAATCACGATCTGTTCGAGCGGTTCGCGAACGAGAGCCTCTATGCGGACGGCAGCGAAATCGCGGAAATCGCGGCTGAAGCTGAGCGCAACGGCGTGTTCGTATCGATGGGTTTTAGCGAGCGTTCGCACGCGAGCGTCGGCTGCCTGTGGAATTCGAACGTGCTGATCGACGATCGCGGCGAAGTGCTGAACCTGCATCGGAAACTCGTGCCGACGTTCTACGAAAAACTCGTGTGGGCAGCAGGCGACGGCGCCGGTCTGCAAGTGGCCGATACGCGGATCGGCCGCATCGGCGGACTGATTTGCGGCGAGAACACGAATCCGCTCGCGCGCTATTCGCTGATCGCTCAGGGCGAGCAGATTCATATTTCGAGCTGGCCCGCGCTGTGGCCGACGCGCCGCCCGGTTACCGGCGGCAACTTCGACAACGTCGCGGCCAACCGGCTGCGCGCCGGCGCGCATTCGTTCGAAGCCAAGGCGTTCGGCATCATCTGCGCGGGCTATATGGACGCGGAGATGCGCGACTTTCTCGTTGCGCGCGATCCCGCAGCTGCCGCAGTGCTGGACGGCTCGCCGCGCGCCGCAACGATGTTCGTCGACCCGACCGGCGCGCCGCTCGGCGACATGCTGTCCGACGAAGAAGGCATTGCCTACGCGCAATTCGATCTGAACCGGTGCATCGAGCCGAAGCAGTTTCACGACGTGGTCGGCTACTACAACCGCTTCGATGTGTTTTCGCTGACCGTCGATCGCGAGCGGCGCGAGCCGGTGACGTGGCGCACGCCAAGCCGCCCGACAATCGTGCCGCAGCCGGCCGCCGAGGCGGTATTGGTGGACGACTGAGCGTTAGCAAATCCAATGAGTGACGTCCGCGCGCATGCCACAATTGAGGCGTGCGCGCAGCCCCCGCCGCGCGCCGTTTTTTGCAGGAGCACGACGTTCGCATGACTTCGCCGCTGAAAATTGGATTGATGGGTTATGGCTTTGCCGGCGCGACATTTCACGCGCCGGTCATCGAACACTGCGGCCGGGTGCAGGTCGCGGCAATCGCGACGGGCCAGCCCGACAAGGCGCGCGCCGACTATCCGAAGGCCACGGTCGTGCCCGATCTCGATGCGCTGCTCGCGCTTGCCGACATCGAATGCATCGTGATCGCGACGCCGAACGACACGCACTTCGCGCTTGCAAAGCGCGTCCTCGAAGCAGGCAAGCACGTCGTAGTCGACAAGCCGGTCACACTGACCGCCGCCGAAGCACGCACACTCGCAGACCTCGCGACTAGCCGCAAGCGCGTCTTCGCACCGTTCCACAACCGCCGCTGGGACGGCGACTTCATGACCGTGCGCGCGTTGCTCGAAAGCGGCGAACTCGGTCGCGTCACCGTCTTCGAATCGCACTTCGACCGCTTTCGCCCGGCGATCCGGCAACGCTGGCGCGAGGACGCAACGCGCGGCGGCGGCCTGCTGCTCGACCTCGGCCCGCATCTGATCGATCAGGCGCTTGCATTGTTCGGCGTACCGCAGACCGTCTACGCATCGGTGAAAGCGCATCGCGATCAGGCGGCCGCGCCCGACTACGTGCATCTGCAACTTGGCTATGCATCGCATGAAGTGCTGCTGCATGCGAGTGCGCTGACGGCGATCGTCGCGCCGCGCTTCACGATTCACGGCACACGCGGCAGCTACGTGAAGTACGGCCTCGATACGCAGGAGGACCAGCTCAAAGCCGGCTTGCGGCCTGGCGATGCGGGCTTTGGCGGCGGCAACGCAGCGGGCACGCTGCGCGCAATCGAAGAAGGAGGCGCTCAGGAAGTCGAGCGTGCATGGCCGACTCGCGACGGTGCGTACGTCGATTTCTATCGCGCATTGGCCGCGTCGATTCGCGACGGCGCGCCGTTCCCGGTCAGCGCGCAGGACGCCGTCGACGTGATGACGGTGATCGAACTGGCCCAGCGCAGCAATGACGAAGGCGTGCGCCTGCCGTTCAAGCGCGGCGGCTAAGCTGACAAACGGGTTTCGACCGCGAGGTTTCGACAGCGGTGTCGGTTTCTTTCCCGGCGCACGAGCAACCAACAGTTACACAAACGTGACACGGCCGCGTCATCGCGAGCGGCCGTTTGCCCGTTGCTTCCCCTTATCGATCACAATAACCACCCTGATAAGGAGAGCCTTCCATGCAACGTCTGATTCGCGCACTCGGCTGCTGCGTGCTGGTTTCGTCGCTGGCTGCTTGCGTCGTCGAGCCGCCGCAGGCCGCGCGTCCTGTCCCTAACCCGCATGAAGTCGCGGTGCAGCGCTTCGACCAGGTCGAAGGTCGGATCAACAATATGAGCCGCCATGTCGATGCGCGCGTGAACCAGGGCTACTATCCGCCGCCCGTCGGCGCCGACATGCACCGCCGTCTCGACACGATCCGCCGCCAGGCGCACGAAATGGCCGCACACCGTGACGGCGGCATTTCCGGCGACGAACAGCGCACGCTGAACGACGAACTCGATTCGACAGCGATCGCAATCAACCGCTGATCTCGCTGATTGCCGACTTCAACAAATCGGCAATCGGACCGCGCGAAGCGCAGAGCATCCACCGCAGCGCACAATCTGCTCCGCGCCTCGCGCGTGCGGCGCATGCCGCGGGCCCGACCCGCGTCAGGACGCCGCCCCCAAAGCTTCAATTGACAAGCTAAATACCGTCGCGTACATTCGCCGCACGCGTCGGGAGAGCGCGCTGGCCGCATCGCAACATACGCGATGCAAAGCCGCGCCGCCGAAGGGGCACACCCGCAAACTCTCAGGCAAAAGGACCGACCGCGTCGAAGAATCCGTCTGACAATCGTTGGATCATCGGGCTAACGGGCTCGATCGGGCACCGGTTCTTCGCACTCTGGAGAGCGGCAGTAGCGTGCAGCGCACGCAAGCTGCCCACCGAAGGGGCGCGCGCTACGTAGCAACGTCGGCGCAATCTCTCAGGTACCGAGGACAGAGGGGGCATGCAGGCATCACTCGTCGGCCGAAGGGCTGCGAGGCTGCACAGCATGGCTCCGAATCCGTCGAACACCCTGAGGCCGCGCCCCGATGACCGAACTCAAACGCACCCCGCTCAACGCCACGCATCGTGCGCTCAATGCACGCATGGTCGATTTCGGCGGCTGGGACATGCCCGTCAACTACGGCTCGCAGATCGAAGAGCACAAAGCCGTGCGCACCGATGCCGGCATGTTCGACGTGTCGCATATGTGCGCCGTCGATCTGAGCGGCCCGCGCACGCGTGAATTCCTCGCTTACGCACTTGCCAACAACGTCGGCAAGCTGCAAACGGCAGGCCGCGCGCTGTACTCGTGCCTGCTCAATCCCGAAGGCGGCGTGATCGACGATCTGATCGTCTATTTCTTCGACGAAACGAATTTTCGCATTGTCGTCAACGCGGCGACCGCCGACAAAGATATCGCGTGGTTCAACCAGCTCAACGCGGACCGCGGCTTCGGCGTGACGATCGCGCCGCGCCGCGATCTCGCAATCGTCGCGGTGCAAGGCCCGCAGGCACGCGAAAAAGTCTGGCAAACGGTGCCGTCCGCGCGCGCCGCGACCGAAGCGTTGAAGCCGTTCAACGCGGCGCGCTTGAACGCCACGCCGTTCGGCGACCTGACCGTCGCGCGCACCGGTTACACGGGCGAAGACGGCTTCGAAATCATTGCGCCGGCCGCGCACGTCGAAGCGTTGTGGAAAGCGCTGCAGGCGCAGGGCGTGCGCCCGGCCGGCCTCGGCGCGCGCGACACGCTGCGCCTCGAAGCCGGCATGAACCTGTACGGCCAGGATATGGACGACGGCGTCTCGCCGCTCGATGCCGGCCTTGCATGGACGGTCGACCTGAGCGCGCCGCGCGACTTCGTCGGCCGTGCCGCGCTCGAGGCGAAAGGCTCGCAGCAGGCATTCGTCGGTCTGATCCTGCAGAAGGAAAACGGCAAGGCCGCGGGCGTGCTGCGCGCGCATCAGAAAGTCGATACGCCGCATGGCGCGGGCGAGATCACGAGCGGCACGTTCTCGCCCACGATGCAGGAATCGATCGCCTTCGCGCGCGTGCCGAAAGGCGTGCAGCCCGGCGATGTCGTGCATGTGCACATCCGCGACAGAGCGTTTCCCGCAAGCGTGGTAAAACTGCCGTTCGTGCGCAACGGCAAGGTGCTCGTCAGTTGAACGGCGGTCCGGCCATCGACGACGCGCAGTCCAGTCCGTCGCGTGCGTTCCCCGTTCACCTCTAACCGCATCAATCGCGCAATCAACCGCACAGGAGCAACCGATGAGCATCCCGGCCGATCTGAAATACACCGAATCGCATGAATGGGTCCGCACCGAAGCGGACGGCACGCTGACGGTCGGTATCACCGACCACGCGCAGGAAGCGCTCGGCGATATCGTCTTCTTCGAAGTGCAGCAACTGGGCAAGACCGTCGCAGCCGGCGACACGGTCGCCGTCATCGAATCGGTCAAGGCCGCTTCCGATATCTATGCGCCGGTTTCGGGCGAGATCATCGAGATGAATCAGAGCGTGGTCGATACGCCCGATTCGGTGAACAGCGCGCCGTATGAAAACTGGCTCTTCAAGGTCAAGCCGACCGCCGGTGCAGCGCAAGACCGGCTCATCGACGCCGCTGCCTACGGCAAGTCGATCGGCGAGTAACTTTCAACAACAGGCGCGGCGGTCCGACACGCACACACGTCGCATCAGCCGCACACGCCGCGCCAGCAGGAATTTTCAATGAAGCTCGAACACCCGGACCGCCTGATGAACCGCACCCCTCTCTCGCTCGCTGCGCTCGAAGTGCACGATGCCTTTGCCGAACGGCACATCGGCCCCGATGCCGCCGATCAGCAGGCGATGCTCGACGCGCTTGGCTTCGCCTCGCGCGCCGCGTTGATCGATGCGGTGATTCCCAAGGCGATCCGGCGTGCCGACGCACTGCCGCTCGGTCCGTTCGCGGAACCGAAAAGCGAGGCGGAGGCGCTTGCCGCGTTGCGCGCGCTCGCGGACAAGAACCAGGTGTTCCGGTCGTACATCGGGCAGGGCTACTACAACGCGCACACGCCGGCCGTGATTTTGCGCAACGTGATGGAGAACCCGGCGTGGTACACGGCGTACACGCCGTATCAGCCGGAAATCTCGCAAGGCCGTCTCGAGGCGCTGCTCAACTATCAGCAGATGATCGTCGATCTGACGGGCCTCGCCATGTCGAATGCGTCGCTGCTCGACGAAGCGACCGCTGCCGCCGAAGCGATGACGCTGCTGCAGCGCGTCGGCAAATCGCAGTCGAACGTGTTCTACGTGGCCGACGACGTCCTGCCGCAAACCATCGAAGTGGTGAAAACGCGTGCGACGCCGGTCGGCATCGAAGTGAAAGTGGGTCCGGCTGCCGATGCCGCAAAAGCGAACGCCTTCGGTGTGCTGGTGCAGTATCCGGGCGCGAACGGCGATGTGCGCGACTACCGCGCGCTCGCCGATGCGGTGCACGCAGCGGGCGGCCACGTGATTGCCGCCGCCGATCTGCTCGCGCTGACCGTGCTGACGCCGCCCGCCGAATGGGGCGCGGACGTCGCCGTCGGCAACTCGCAGCGCTTCGGCGTGCCGGTCGGCTTCGGCGGCCCGCATGCCGCGTATCTCGCGGTGCGCGACGAATTCAAGCGGCAGATGCCGGGGCGTCTTGTCGGCGTGACCGTCGACGCGCAGGGCAACCCGGCGTTGCGTCTCGCGCTGCAAACGCGCGAGCAGCATATCCGCCGCGAAAAGGCGACGTCGAACGTGTGTACCGCGCAGGCGTTGCTCGCGATCATGGCGAGCATGTATGCGGTCTATCACGGCCCGCAAGGCCTGAAGACGATCGCGCTGCGCGTGAACCGCATGGCCGCCTTGCTTGCCGCGGGCGCGAAACACCTCGGCTATACGCTCGTCAACGAAACGTTCTTCGATACGCTGACGTTCGAAACGGGCGCGCGCACGCAGGCGCTGCACGACGCGGCGACGGGCAAGCGCATCAATCTGCGCCATGTCAGCGACACGCGCGTCGGCCTCTCGCTCGACGAAACGACGACGCGCGCGGACCTCGCCGATCTGCTCGCCGCTTTCGCGCAAGCTGCGTTCGTCGATAACGTGCCGACCGTCGACGAACTCGACGCGCAACTGGGCGCCTCGAACACGTTCCCGGCGTCGCTCGAACGCACGAGCGCGTACCTCACGCATCACGTGTTCAACCGGCACCATTCGGAAACGGAAATGCTGCGCTATCTGCGCAGCCTGTCGGATAAGGACCTCGCGCTCGACCGCTCGATGATTCCGCTCGGCTCGTGCACGATGAAGCTGAACGCGACGTCGGAAATGCTGCCGGTCACGTGGCCCGAGTTCGGCCAGATTCACCCGTTCGCGCCGGCCGAGCAGACGGTCGGCTACCGCGAAATGATCGATCAGCTCGAACAGATGCTCGTCGCCGCGACCGGCTATGCGGCCGTCTCGCTGCAGCCGAATGCAGGCTCGCAGGGCGAGTACGCGGGTCTGTTGATCATTCACGCGTATCACGCGTCGCGCGGCGAAGGGCATCGCAATGTGTGCCTGATTCCGGCGTCCGCGCACGGCACGAACCCGGCGTCGGCGCAGATGGCCGGCATGCAGGTGGTGGTCGTTGCATGCGATGGGCAGGGCAACGTCGATATCGAAGATCTGAAGAAGAAGGCCGCGCAGCACGCTGAAAAGCTCGCCGCGATCATGATCACGTATCCGTCGACGCACGGCGTGTTCGAGCAGAACGTGCGCGAGATTTGCGAGATCGTGCATGCGCACGGCGGCCAGGTCTACGTGGACGGCGCGAACATGAACGCGATGGTCGGGTTGAGCGCGCCGGGTCAGTTCGGCGGCGACGTGTCGCACCTGAATCTGCACAAGACGTTCTGCATTCCGCACGGCGGCGGCGGACCGGGCGTCGGGCCGGTTGCGGTCGGCGCGCACCTTGCGCAGTTCCTGCCGAACCAGACGTCGACCGGCTACGAGCGCGACGCGCACGGCATCGGCGCGGTGTCGGCGGCGCCATACGGCTCGGCGTCGATTCTGCCGATCTCGTGGATGTATATCGCGATGATGGGCGCGGCCAATCTTACGGCAGCCAGCGAGACCGCGATCCTGAACGCGAACTACGTCGCGAAGCAGCTCGCGCCGCACTATCCGGTGCTGTATGCGGGGCCGGGCGGGCTCGTCGCGCACGAGTGCATTCTCGATCTGCGGCCGATCAAGGACACGAGCGGCATTTCAGTGGACGACGTCGCGAAGCGGCTGATGGACTACGGCTTCCACGCGCCGACCATGAGCTTTCCGGTGCCGGGCACGCTGATGGTCGAGCCGACCGAGTCGGAGTCGAAGGAAGAGCTCGACCGCTTTATCGAAGCGATGATCGCAATTCGCGACGAAATCCGCGCCGTCGAGGAAGGCCGCGCCGATCGCGAGGACAATCCGCTCAAGCACGCGCCGCATACGGCGGCGGCGGTGGTGGCGGACGACTGGAAGCACGCGTATTCGCGCGAAACGGCTGCTTATCCGCTGCCGACGCTGATCGCGCGGAAGTATTGGCCGCCGGTGGGTCGTGCCGATAACGCGTATGGCGATCGCAATCTGTTTTGCTCGTGCGTGCCGGTGGCCGATTACGAGTGATGAGCGGCGGCGCGTGTGCAGGACGTCCGTCCCGCGCCCGCCGCCTCATTATCGGCTTCTCGTCTCCATTACCGGCCGCCAGTTTGCCTGCGTCGCAAGCTCCGGGCCGACGAAGACCCGATAAAACCGTTGTCAACCGCTGTCGTTGCAGGTCCGGAACAGCTAACATCTCACACCGAATTGCCCAAAGAAGGAGTATCCGATGGTGCGAAAGGTGCGAACGATGCAATTCCGGAATCACCGCATGCTTGCGTGGGCCGTGGCCTGCGTCGCTTCGATGCTGTGTCTGCCACAGGCCCGTGCCGCAATGAACTTTTGCGCCGCGCCCGCGCTGCAATCGAGCGAGCGCACCAGTTCCGACCCGGGCGTGAAAGCGCTCGTCGCGAATGTGCAGGCGCATCTGAACGACTCGCCGCGCGCGCTGCCGAAATTGCACACGGAAGGCACGCTGCCGCACGAAGGCATCTACGATCAGAGCAAGGCGGCCGAGCAGGATCTTGAACTGCTGCGCGACGCGGCGCTCGCCTGGCGCGCAACCGGCGACGAGCGCTATCTGAAGTACGTCGACCGCGTGCTCTACGCATGGGTGACGACCTACCAGCCGAGCTTCAACCCGATCGACGAATCGCCGTTCGAAGGACTGATTCTTGCCTACGACATGACCGCGAGTGCGCTGCCCGTCAAAACGCGCAATGCGGCCATGGCGTTTCTGACGAAGCTCGCGAATGGCTATATCGCGCAAATCGACGCGCAGCCGCGGCCGCTCACGGGCACCTTTCGCAACAATTGGCAAAGCCACCGCGTCAAGCTGATCTCGATGGCGGCCTTTACGCTCGATAACCGCAAGATGATCGATGCGGCGCAGCGTCTCTTTATCGAGCACATCAACGACAACATCGCGCCGGATGGCTCGACCGTCGATTTCGCCGAGCGCGACGCGCTGCACTATGTGACGTACGACCTGCAGCCGCTCGTGGTCGCGGCGCTCGCCGCACGTCGGCACAACCGCAACTGGTTGCCGCAACGCGCGCCGAGCGGCGCGACGCTGGCCGCGGCGCTCGCGTGGCTCACACCATACGCGACGGGTGCGAAAACACACGACGAATTCGTGCATTCGCAAGTGCCATTCGATGCGAAGCGGCGCGAAGCGGGCATGCCCGGCTTTACCGGGCCGTGGAATCCGAAGGATGCGGCGGAGCTCTTTCACCTCGCCGCGCGGCTCGATGGCAAATACACGCCGATCGCGCTAAAACTGGCGCCGACGCCGCCCGCATGGCTCGCCGTGTGCCTGCCGTTGCCGGCGCGCGCGCAGTAACGTCCGCAGTAACGCGCGCAGTAACGTCCGCAGTAACGCGCGCGGTAACGGCCGCGACGAGGCTCGACGGGCCGCAATGCCCCGGCCATGGCGCGATGAATGAATCGCGCCAAAAGAGAGTAAAAAGCAGTTAAAGCGCCGCCACCGCGGCCACTGCGGCGGCACGCTCACAAGGCGAATCGCCCCGGCATCACTCATCGCAGGAGCAGACATGGCAGTCAGCGTATTCGACCTCTTCAAAATCGGGATCGGTCCGTCCAGTTCGCACACCGTCGGCCCGATGCGCGCCGCGCTGATGTTTGCCCAAGGACTCGAACGCGATGGCCTGCTCGAATCGACCGCAGCGGTGAAGGTCGACCTCTACGGCTCGCTCGGCGCGACCGGCAAAGGCCACGGCACCGACCGCGGCGTCATGCTCGGCCTGCTCGGCGACGCGCCCGACACGGTCGATCCGCAAACCATCGGCGAACGTCTCGACGCGATCCGCACATCGCGCACGCTCGCGCTGCTCGGCACACACGACGTACCGTTCGTGCCGAAAGATCAGATTTCGTTTTACCGCCAGGCGCTGCCCGAGCATCCGAACGGGCTCAAGCTGCGTGCCTTCGATGCGCAAGGCGGCACGTTGCGCGAATCGACGTATCTGTCGGTCGGCGGCGGATTCGTGGTCACCGCGGGCGCGCCGAATACGAAGGTGCTGGCGGCCGTCGACGAGCGCGCGCATCCGTTCCGTACCGGAGCCGAACTGCTCGAGATGTGCCGGTCGACGGGCAAGTCGATTGCGCAACTGATGTGGGAAAACGAGCGCTCATGGCATAGCGACGACGAAACGCGCGCCGGCCTGCTGAAGATCTGGGACGTCATGCAATCGTGCGTCGCGCGCGGCTGCGGCATCGGCAACTCCGATGCGGACGGCACGCTGCCCGGTCCGTTCCAGGTGAAGCGCCGCGCACCGCAACTGTATCGCGCGCTCGCGAATAACCCCGAGCGCGCGCTGCAGGATCCGTTGTCGATGGTCGACTGGATCAATCTGTACGCAATCGCCGTCAACGAAGAAAACGCCGCGGGCGGACGCGTCGTCACGGCGCCGACCAATGGCGCGGCCGGCATTATCCCGGCCGTACTGCATTACTACACGCGTTTCATGCCGGGCTCGAACCCGCAGGGCGTCATCGATTTTCTGATGACCGCCGCGGCGATCGGCATTCTGTACAAGCTCAACGCTTCGATTTCGGGCGCCGAAGTCGGATGTCAGGGCGAAGTCGGCGTCGCGTGCTCGATGGCGGCCGGCGCGCTGGCCGCGGTGATGGGCGGCACGCCGTCGCAGGTCGAAAACGCGGCCGAAATCGGCATGGAGCACAATCTCGGGCTCACCTGCGATCCGGTCGGCGGCATGGTGCAGATTCCGTGCATCGAACGCAATGCGATGGCATCGGTGAAGGCGGTCAACGCGGCGCGCATGGCGCTGCGCGGCGACGGCAGCCACTATGTGTCGCTCGATTCGGTTATCAAGACGATGCGCGAGACCGGCGCCGATATGAAAACGAAATACAAGGAAACGTCGCGCGGCGGCCTTGCAGTGAACATCATCGAGTGCTGAACTGATGGCTGCACGGCGGCGTCCCCCCCGACAACACCATTCGGAGACTCATCGCAATGCCTCAGTCGAATGCTTCCGCTGCTTCCTCTTCCGATACGACCACGGGCGCGCGGCTGATCGTCGATGCGCTGCTCACGCATGGCGTCGAGCGCGTCTTCTGCGTGCCGGGCGAGAGCTTTCTCGCCGTGCTCGATTCGCTGCATGACGAAACCGAACGCATTCAAACGGTGGTCTGCCGGCATGAAGCCGCGGCCGCGAATATGGCCGAAGCGGTCGGCAAGCTGACCGGGCGGCCTGGCGTGGCGATCGTCACGCGCGGGCCCGGCGCGACGCATGCTTCGATCGGCGTCCACACGGCGTTTCAGGATTCGACGCCGATGATTCTTCTGATCGGCCAATGCGCGCGCGAGCATCTCGACCGTGAGGCTTTCCAGGAAATCGACTACCGGCGCATGTTCGGTCAGATGGCGAAATGGGTCGCGCAGATCGACGACGCGCGGCGCATTCCAGAATATATGAGCCATGCGTTTCATACGGCGACGTCGGGCCGGCCTGGGCCGGTCGTACTCGCGTTGCCCGAAGACGTACTGAGCGACGCATGCGCCGTGGTGCCGGGCGCGCCGGCCTATCAGCGCGTCGCGGCCGCGCCGTCGCCGGCGCAGATCGCGCGGCTGACGGCGCTGCTCGAAGGCGCGCAACGGCCGATGGTGATCGCAGGCGGCAGCGGCTGGACGCCCGATGCGTGCGCCGATCTGCGCCGCTTCGTCGAAAACTGGCAGTTGCCGATCGGCCTGGCATTCCGCTTCCAGGACACTTTCGACAACGAGCACGCAAACTACGCAGGCGATGTCGGCCTCGGCATCAATCCGGCGCTCGCGCAACGCATTCGCGACGCCGATCTGCTGATCGTCGTGGGGCCGCGTCTTGGCGAATCGACGACGGGCGGCTATACGCTGCTCGACATCCCGAAGACGAAACAGACGCTCGTGCACGTGCATCAAGGCGCGGACGAACTCGGGCGCGTCTATGCGGCGGAACTGCCGATCGTATCGGGCATGCCGGAGATGGCGTCCGCGCTCGCGGCGACGCGGCCGCCGGCTGCGCAGCCGGTATGGCATGGCGCCGCGGAAGAAGCACACCGGGCGTATCTCGAATGGCGCAAGCCGCGCGCGATTCCGGGCGACGTGCAGCTCGGCGAGATCGTGCAGCAACTGCGTGCGCGCCTGCCCGACGACGCGATCGTCACGAATGGCGCCGGCAACTACGCGATCTGGCTGCATCGTCATTTCGCGTACCGTCACTTCCGTTCGCAACTGGCGCCGACCAGCGGTGCGATGGGGTATGGCGTGCCGGCCGCGGTCGCGGCGAAGTCGATGTATCCGCAACGAATGGTCGTCGCCTTCGCGGGCGACGGCTGTTTCATGATGTCGAGCCAGGAACTGGCGACGGCAATGCAGTATGAATTGTCAGTGATTTTTATCGTCGTGAATAATGGGCATTACGGCACGATACGCATGCATCAGGAGCGGCATTATCCAAACCGTGTACACGGCACCGGTTTGACGAATCCCGATTTCGCGGCATTCGCGAAGTCGTTCGGCGCGCATGGCGAGACCGTTTTGCGCACCGACGAGTTCATGCCGGCCTTCGAGCGCGCCATTGCGGCGAAGCGTCCGGCGCTGATCGAAATTCGGATGCCGAAGGAAGCGAGCACGCCAGGCGCGACGCTCGAACAGATCCGGGAGCAGGGTAGGAAAATGCGCGGCGAGTGACGCGCGCGCAGAAACTGCGCAAGCAACTGCGGGAACAACTGCAGCGGAAACTGCGCGGACTAAAGAACCGGAGTTAAACTCCATCGCGAATCAGGTGCCGATTATTGCCGGTGTCGAACTGACATTAAACTGAGACGACTTTCAGTTGTTATTCGACCATTCGGCATAACCGGCATCGCCGATAATCGCGGGATTCAGTCTGTCACGCATGCACATCGCAGACCGGGCATAACGGAGGGTAGTTTCGATGGTTCAAGGGTCGAACGACGACATGCCGCGCGTCGGCGGGTCGAAGGCGCTCAACGATGTCGACGTCCGCTGGCAGCGACTCGAAGTGACGGGCGCCGCCCGCGCGGCGCTGCTCGGCAACGCACCGTGCGTGCTGTGGTTTACGGGGCTCTCGGGAGCCGGCAAGTCCACGATTGCGAATCTCGTTGAAAAGCAGTTGCATGCGCTCGGCAAGCCGACCTATCTGCTCGATGGCGACAATGTCCGGCACGGCCTGAATCGCGATCTCGGCTTCACCGATGCCGATCGCGCGGAGAACGTGCGACGCGTGGCCGAGGTGGCGCGGCTCATGGCCGACGCCGGTCTGATCGTGCTCGTCTCGCTGATCTCGCCATTCCGCGCGGAACGGCGCATGGCCCGCCAATTGATGAAGCCGGGCGAATTCATCGAAATCTTTGTCGATACGCCGCTCGAAGTGGCCGAAGCGCGCGATCCGAAAGGCTTGTACAAGAAGGCGCGGCGCGGCGAGCTGAAGAACTTCACCGCGATCGATTCGCCGTACGAGGCGCCTGAAAATCCCGAAATTCGCGTCGAGACGGCGCAGTGCGATGCGGCGACATCGGCGTCGCAGGTGCTGACCGCGTTGCAGCGGATGTGGCGCAACGATTCCTTGCAGCCGGCAAGCGCAGCAGCGAAAGGCGGTGCGCCGGACGAATATGCGGGTTCGCCGATCGTCGCCGCGGCGATGGCGGCGAAGAAAGCGACGGGCAATCCGGCGACGGGCGACGCAGCCGAATATGCCGGGTCACCGATCGTCGCCGCAGCGATGGCAGCGAAAAAGGCAGCAGCGAGCAACGCCGCTGCCAACAACATCGCTGCCAACAACACCGCGACTTCTCCGCCGGCCAGCCCCGGGCTGCGCACGCGCACGATCTTCTCTTTCGTCGTCGACGCCGAGCCGCGCTTCGCACACGAGGGCTATCATCTCGCGCGCTCGCTGATCCAGCATAGCTGCGACGCGCCGGCCGACATCAACGTGCAGTTCACGCATGAAGTCGATACGCAAACACGCGATCTGTTCCGCGACCTCGGCTGCACGTTGCACGACATCGAGCGCTTCGGCGACGGCCGGTTCTGCAACAAGATCGCGCAGCTGGCCAATCTGCATCGCTTCGATTTCGACCACGTCGTGCTGCTCGATACCAACATGATCGCCGTCGCCGATATTCGACCGTTCCTGGGCACGGAAGCGCTCGTGGCGAAAGTCGTCGATCTCGCGGAGCCGCCGGTGCCGGTGCTCGAAGAAATCGCACGCGCGGCCTGCATGCGCAATCGTCCGCCGGTCGGCACGGCCGATATCGAGTATGCCGCGACGTTTGCCGGCCACTGCAACGCGGGCTTCTATGGCATCCCGAAAGCGATCGCGGAGATCGTCGACCAGTCGTGGCGCCGTTGGGCGCAGTGGCTGATCGAACACGACGAGCCGCTCGAGCGCAGCGGCACGCTGCAGCGCGTCGACCAGGTGTCGATGTGGCTCGCGATCGTCATGGACCGCATTCCGTATCGCGCCGCGCCATCGAACGTGAACTACTACGTGCATACGGACGGCGAGCATCGATATCTCGACGGCAACGCGGGCATCGCGCTGATCCGCTATGACGAGGCGAAGCTGAACGCACTCGGCAAACTCGAGGCGCAGGCGGCGCTGCACAATCCGCTCGAGCGTCGTGCGATCGAAGCGGCAAACCAGCAGATCGGCGAGGGCGCCGCCAACCCCGCGTTCCGGAATCTGCGCGTCGCCCAATCCTGAATGCGCGCTTGCGGCTAGCTGGCGCAGGCATCAACGCATCGACGCATCAACGAAAACGCCGTCCGCGATCTCGATCGCAGACGGCGTTTCTGTTTTCTCACTGGCTCTGATTGACCCGAGGCGACCGACGCGTGAAACGCACCGGCCAACTACCCGCTTATCGAACAGCGATTCGTCCCCGCAGCTTCCTGATCTGTCGCGCGAGACGTCGGTGCCGCTTGCGCGAACTCCGACACGTCGAACATCTGCGCCGGCTTGCCTTCGCACCATCTGCGCCACATCACGCGCAGCGCCTGCGTGAAGCTTGTCGCGATCAGATCCGGATTGAACATCGGCGACGCTTCGCAGCGCGCGCGCATGCCCGCGCGCAACGTCGCGAGCGCCTGCACGTCGCTCGCATGTGCGACGGCCTTCTTCACGTAATCGTCGACGCCGTCGGCGACGAACGATTCGAGCCCGACGTGCGACAGCGCGGTCACGCCGCTGCGGCCCGGTACGGTGCGGCCCGGCATCGTCAGTATCGGCACGCCCATCCACAAGGCCTGCATCGTCGTCGTGAGGCCGGTGAACGGGAACGTGTCGAGCAGGATGTCGACGTGATAGTGCTGCTGCAGATAAACGGCCACCGACGCGCGCGGCTTGAAGTCGAGCCGCTCCCGTCCGATACCCGCGTCCGCGAACCAGCCGATCAGCTCTTCGGGCACGCTGTCTTTCGGCATCGAGCCGACCATCATGCGCGATCCCGGCACTGCATGCAGCACCTTCGCCCACAACTCGATCACATCGCGCCGCAGCTTTTCGATGCGGTTGAAACTGCCGAACGTCACATAGCCGTTGCGCAGCGCGGGCAACCCGTTGACCGGCGGGCACAGAATTTCGGGCTTGAACGGCGCCATCGCCGGCAGGTAGACGATCTTTTCGGTGAAGCGGCTGCGGAATTCTTCGGACGGCACCCAGAACCGGTCGGCCAGGAAGTAGTCGATGGCGGTCAGGCCGGTCGTGCCCGGATAGCCGATCCAGGTCGCCTGCACCGGAGCAGGCTTATGCGCCATCACGAGCAGCCGGTTGTTGGCAGTGTGACCCGCGAGGTCGATCAGGATGTCGATGCCGTCGGCGCGAATCTGCTCGGCCGCGACGTCATTGTGCGTGCCGAAGATGTGGTGCCAATGAGCGAAGTGCTGCCGCAGCCGGTCGGTTACCTGATCTTCGCCCGGCGTATTCGAGTAAGCATGCAGAATCACGCTGCGGTCGTTCGCGAGCCGCTCGAGCACCGGCTCGATAAAGTTGGCCACCGCGTGCCCGCGGAAGTCGCCCGAGATAAAGCCCACATGCAACGGCCGGTCCGGATCTTTCCGGTTGCGATGCGGTTTCCAGCGTTTTTTCAGCGGCTTTTCGAAATGCTCGCCATAGCGAACGTGTTCGGCGAACAGATCTTCCGGTTCCACGTTTTCAACGTGGGTCAGGCAGAAGTTCAGATTCTCGAAGGCGGTGTTGTACGTGGGATCCAGTTCCAGTGCGCGGCGGAATACGGTCGCGGCCTCGGCATGCCGTCCT
This sequence comes from Paraburkholderia sp. SARCC-3016, assembly GCF_031119615.1. Lineage (NCBI taxonomy): Bacteria > Pseudomonadati > Pseudomonadota > Betaproteobacteria > Burkholderiales > Burkholderiaceae > Paraburkholderia > Paraburkholderia sp. SARCC-3016. Next base: position 111,185 of record NZ_JAVHZD010000016.1, read on the forward strand.
TGCTGAAGCAGGATCGCGCCGAGCGTCACCTGCGTGCCCGATGCGTCGGGGGACGTCGCGGTCGAGATGCGCGCATGTTGCTCCGCTTCCTTCAGGCGGCCTTGCGTCAACAGCACGATGCCCATGATGCGGTGGCCTTCCGGGTTGTCGGGCTCGATGTCGAGCATCGCCTGGCAGCGTGCTTCCGCATCCTTATGCATGTTCTTCGCCATCAGCAGGCTCACGAGCGCCTGCAACACTTCGACGTCGAGCGGTCCCAGTTCGCTTGCCTTCTGCAGCGCGCCGAACGCATCGTCATAGTTCGCGAGACGGTAGCTGCCGCAGCCGAGCACCTTCCAGCCGAGCGGCAGCGACGGAAAGCGCTCGGTCAGCGACCGGCCGGCAGCGACCGCCTCGTCGAGCCGCCCCTTGTTGAAATGCGCGATCGCCTCATCGCATTCGCGTTGCGACGGCATCGGTCCGCCGGCGGCACCGGGCCGCGGCGCGCGGGGCGCACGAGCGGGGGTTGCCGTGGCCAATGCCAATGCCGACGCGGCCGCATCGTTCTGCGCGGGCGTGGCTTCGATTCGCGGCTGCTGAGTGATCGGTTCCGGTCTGATCTCCAGGTTCTGCGCGGTGATCGTCGTCATCAGGTTGATGATCGCGTCCACGGCAGGACCGGTCATGCCGCGTTGCTGGCCCATTTCGAGCGCGAGCCACGCGGCCTTTGTCTGCCCCGACTGCAGCAACGCATCGACGTAGTTCATCCAGTACTGCGGCTGATTCGGTGCGATGCCGATCGCGTTCTCGAGCAACGGCACGGCCGCATCGGGCTGATGCTGGCGGATCAGCACGACGGCGAGCTTGTGCAGCGCGTCCGGATACTGCGGATAGCAGGCGGCGACGATCCGGTAGAGCCGCTCGGCTTCCTGGTACCGTCCCGCCTGGTCGAGAGCGCGCGCGTTGTGCATTGCCATCGCGGCGCTCAGATGATTGCGCAGCGGTTCGTCGTGCGGCATGAGCCGCACCGCGTGCTGAAGCGGAACTCGCGCACCGTCGAGATCGCTGCGCCGCAGCGCCGCGTGCGCGAGCGTTTTCCAGCCGAAGCCGTGTTCGGGCAGCAGGCGCACCATCTGCTGCGCGAGCGCTTCGGCGCCCGCGTGATCGCCTTTCGCGGTCAGCAAGGCAATCGTTTCGACGAATTCGACGGCGAGGACGTCGGCCTCGGAGGACGCCGGCGCGCTGTTCGTCGGCGTTGCGCCTGCGGCGCTTGTCAGATTGGCTGCCGTCTCGTTGATCGCGCCGTTGGCGTGGATCCCGGTGACAAACCCCGCGTTCACCGGCACGCTGCCGGCCTCGCGCACACGCGCCGCCTCGTCGTGTTGGCCCGCCGCTTCGAGCGCATTGACATAATCGCGCCGGAACTCGGCGTGCTGCGGGCTGGCTTTGACCGCGGCCTTCAGAAAAGGCAAGCCCATCGCGTGCTGCTCGAGTTGCACCGCGAGCATGCCGAGATGGTGATTCGCCTCCGGATGATCGGGCTGCGCTTGCAGGATCGAGCGGTATAGCCGTTCCGCTTCCGCGAAAGCTTCCGCCTGATGGTGTTGCACGGCCTGCTGCAGGGTGGCGTCGAGTGTCATGGGTTCTGCTCCGGGCATCGGGCATCGAACGTCAGGGCGATATGCCTGAGCGCGCAGTGCCCCATGGACAAGTCTAAAGACCCGGGCGTGGGACGATCCCGCGAGCAGATGCCGGATTCACCCGTTTTTCGGGGCGTAGGAGCGCGTATCGTCAATCTGCCTCCATCCTGCGATCGCGCGCCCATAAAAAAAGCCCGCCGGAAGCGGGCCTGAGCTGAACGAGCACGCCTGTCACGGCGCGTTTTTCTTATCGATATTCGGCGGATGCCTGGCGGCTATGCGTATGCCGTTGCATCAAAGCATGCCGACGCGCGTATAGGCGTTGGCAGCCTGCACGCCGCGCACGGCGGTACTGTATTCCGTTTCGAGCTCCGCGCGCGACGTGATCGCGCGGGAACGCAGCCCTTCGATCGATGCCTGCACGCGGCGCAGCGCCTGCAGCGCGGCCGGCGACGTCGGCAACGTCAGCGATTCGAGCAGCGGCGTGCGCCGCTCCATCAGACGAGCGACGCGCGGCCAGTCGGAAATCGCCGCAGCTTCCTCGATCATCTGCGTCAGCCCGACGACTCGCTCGAGCAATTGATTCTGGTCCATGGCCTTGCGTACTCCTTGTTGGTGAACCGCCGCCTGTTTGCGACTTACTTGCTGTTCTGCGCCAGCGCGCCGTTGCTGTTGCTGCCGCCGAACAACGCGGTCAGGTAGGTCTGATTCTGCTGTGCCTGGGCCAGCAGCGTGTTCAGCGCGGTGAACTGGTCGTTGAATTGCGACGTCAACTGCGCGGAAAAATCGTCCAGATCGTCCTGCTGTTTCGAGAGCGCAGAGATATCGGCGGTGAGCGCGTCCGTGCGCGACGAGATAATACCGCTACTGCTCGTGTATGTGTCCATCAGCGAATTCAACTGCGTCGCGATACCGTTCGTATCGTTGAACAGCGTGCTGACGAGCCCCGGATTGGTCGCGATCACGTCATCGAGCGTCGGCAGGTTCGGATCGGCGTTGATCTGCAGTTCCGCGAACGGCAGGCCGCCCGTGTCCTGCTGGAACGAAATGCCGAGCGCCGCAAGCGTGCCCTGCAAGCCGCCGCTCGATACCTTGCCGCCCACGATGCTGCCGAGCGCCGCGCCGATCTGGTTGATCATTTCGTCGCCGAGAAGCTGGCCGCCGCTGCCCTGCACGCCTGCGGTGCCCGGCGCGGCAAGCGTGTTCAGCTGGTCGATCACGGCGTTGTAGGCCGAGACGAACGCGGACACGTCGCCTTCGACCGAGCTGTCGTCGGACGCGATCGTGAGCGTCTGCGCGCCGACCGTTTTCGTGTTGTTCGGATCGAGCGTCAGCGTCACGCCGGGCAGCGCGCCGGTAATCGTGTTCGTCGAGCTCGTGACAAGCTGGTTGTTGATGGTCAGTTGCGCGTCCTGAGCCGCCGTGTTCTGCGTCCAGAAATTGCCGGTCGAGCTGATCGCCGACGAGCCGGCCGGCGCATTCGGATCGGTGCTGGGCGACGACGTCACCGCCAGTTGCGACAGCGGGCCGCTGGTGGCGCTCGAACTGACGCTGATCGTTTTGGATGCACCGGTGGTGGTCGACTGCAGCGTGATCGACTGGCCGTTCGCGCCCGTGATGACGGTGGCCTTGACGCCGGGGTTGTCGGATGCCGAGTTGATCGCGTCCGCGATCTGCTGCAGGCTGTCGTTCGACGAATCGACGTTGATCTGGAACGACTTCGAGCTCGAGGCGTCGCCTAGCGAGATGGTGAGCGTGCCCGAACCCAGCGCAGCCGCGTCGGCGTTCGAGAAGGTCCCGGAAGTGATCGACTGTGCCTGTGCGACCTGCTTGACGTCGAGCGAATAGTTGCCCGCCAATGCACCATCGCCGGCTTTCGCCGTCACCCCGTCGCCGCTCAAGGTCGCGCTGAACGATGCAAGCGCATTGCCGTTCAGAAACGGCGCCATGGCCGACTGCAGACCCGACATGGCAGCCGACAGCGTGGCGAGTCCGGTGATTTCGGTCTTGTCGCTCTGGGCCTGCGCCGAGATCGCGGCAGCAGGACCCGCGGTTTTCGCCTTCACCAGCGCCGACACGAGCGAATTGACGTCGAGCGAACTGCCGGTCGAGCCGGAGATCAACGAATCGGCGGCCTGCTTGACGGCGGCTGCTGCTGCCGCGGCGGCTGCGGCTGCCTGGGAGGCAATGGGTGAACTCATCTGAGAGGCTCCATACGGCCCCGTCGGGCCAGCTGATGTGCAACGATCCGGGTTCGCGACGCAGACCCGCGTCGCCGTACTGCTTTGTTCGGTTGTTCTTTGCTTCGTCAGCGCTGCAATAGCCTGACGATCCGATTGCGCGACGTTTGAGTCGGCTTGTGTCTCGCGAGTGTTCGAGGCGGGGCTTAGCCCCTCGAGACGCGCCCGCGGATGAGCCGTGCTGCATGAACTGCCGGCTCACCCGCGTGCGTACAGCTGCTGCTCGCTACAGACTACTTTCTACTGCCCTTCGATTCGCCGTCGGCGAATCTTATTGCAGAAGCTTCAGCACTTGCTGCGGCTGCGAGTTTGCTTGCGCGAGCACCGAGATGCCGGCTTGTTGCAGCACCTGCGCCTTGCTCAGGTTCGCCGTTTCCTGCGCGAAGTCGGCGTCCGTGATTTGCGACTGCGCGCTTGCGAGGTCGGTCGACTCGTTCTGCTGCGATTGCGAAATCGCGCTGAAGCGGTTTTGCGCAGCACCGAGCGATGCCTGGATGTTGGCGATGGCGGCGAGCGCGTTGTCGATCGAGTTCAGCGCGTTGTTCGCACCTTCCGTCGAGCTGATGTCGATCTGCGACACCGACGTCGGCACGTTCAGCGTGTTGATGTTCGCGAGCGCCGAGCCGGTCGGCTGCGCGCCGGCTGCGGACGAACCGATCGTGCTGGTCGGCACCGTGGCGAACGAGACACCGCCGGTCGTGGAGAACAGGCCTGCCTGCGCGCTCGACGAGAGCGCCTTGCCGTGCTGGTCGACGAACTTCAGACCGCCCTTGCCGTCCGACTCGACCGTCACCGACGTGATCGTGTTCGTGTCGCCCGCCGGTGCGTCCTTACCCGTCGAGGAGTCGACGTTGATACCCGAGATCACGCCGAACACCGTGCCGTCGGTTGCCGTGGAGCCGTTGGCGTTGAACGCAGTCGCGATCGACGTGATTTCGTTTGCCGGCTGGAGCGCGCTGGCGCTGCCGAGCGAAATCGACGAGACGCCGTTGGTCGTCGTCGTCGAGAACAGGGCTGCCGATGCCGTCGACGAGATTGCGTTGCCGTTCTGGTCGGTGAACGAGAAGCCGCCGTTGCCGTCCGAAACGATGTTGATCGACGTGATCGTGCCTGCGCCCGACGTTTCCGCGCCGTTCGCGTTCAGGTTCAGGTTGGTGATCGTGCCGAGCACGTTGCCCTTCTGCACGAAGCCCCCGCCGAGCGATGCTGCCGAAACGCCCTGGCTCAGGTCGAGCGAAACCGTCTGACCGACGTTCGCGCCAACCTGCACCTGGATCACGCCAGCGCCGCCGTCCAGCAGGCCAATGCCGTTGAATTGCGTTTGCGAAGCGATACGGTTCACTTCAGCGATCTGCTGCGTGACTTCCTGCTGCAGTGCTTGCTGGTTGGCCGTCGTCAGCGTGCCGCCTGCTGCTTCGCCAGCCAGCGAGCGGATGCGCTGCAGGCTTGCCGTGATCTGCGCGAGGCCCGTGCTGGCCGTTTGCACCAGCGACACGCCGTTGTTCGCGTTCGACACGCCCTGGTTCAGGCCGTTGATCTGCGTTTGCAGCGAGGTGGAAATGGCGAGGCCGGCTGCGTCGTCCGCCGCGCTGTTGATGCGCTTGCCCGACGACAGGCGGGTGATGGCTTGCGACAGGGCGCTGCCGGAACCGTTCAGGTTCTCCTGAGCGACCAGCGACGGAATATTACTGTTGATAGAAAGAGACATGTGGTTCTCCGTAGAGGCGTTAGTCTTGAAACATGGCAACGTTGAGATCGGCGGAAGCACTCGTTCATTGCTGGCCGCCTCAGTGAAGGTTGACGGCGTTGAGAAAAAAAACTTGAGGGAGCAAACAGAATTGCGCGCATTTATTGGAGAACCGCGCCAATCAAGGCTTTCCGGGCCGTTGTTGCGCGCAGGGCAGAAAATCTTTGCGATTCAGTTGCTTGGAATCGGGCGCCGGACTTGTAAGAATTTGTTAGCAGCGCGATGTGCGGGCGTCAAAAAAGCGGCTGTGCGCCGGCGTGTCTGCGCGTCTGCCGCGATCCTCGGTGCAGTAAGCGGCCTGAAGCGCATGGATGTTCCGCAAGTCCTTGAGCGAACGGAAAAATGGCTCGCCCACAGCCTCGAATCCTGTTATGATCGCGGATTGGATTGAGATCGTCCTCCGGGCGACGGTGAGTTTGCTACCTGCGCCGCCTTTGGTGACTTCCTGGGCGGCTTCGCACCGCGGTGAACTTACGACCTCTTTTCCGGCCTCCGGGCCGCTTCGCAAGCTGTTTGCCCCGTTCCGGCCCGTGTGGCTGTGAGTCCGGCGGGGCATCCCACCGGAGCGCCGGCGCGTAAGCCGCTTTGCCTCGCGCAGTTGCTCACGCAGTTGAAACCGTATCAATGATCGAGTTAGGAACTCCATGACGACCATTTTTTTGAAGGAAAACGAGCCGTTTGAAGTGGCGATCCGCCGCTTTCGCCGCGCGATCGAAAAGAACGGCCTGATCGCCGAGCTGCGCGAGCGTCAGTCGTACGAAAAGCCGACGGCCGTGCGTAAGCGCAAGAAGGCAGCTGCGGTCAAGCGCCTGCACAAGCGCCTGCGCAGCCAGATGCTGCCGAAGAAGCTCCACTAAAAAGTGGCGGCTCGACCCCACCGGTAACGCCAGGTCATCAAGCTGGCGGGGCAGCACGGGTCTCAGATTCAGAAGCGGAGTGAACCCTCAGGTTCACTCCGCTTTTTCTTTGCTCGTCTCTTTTGCCGCCTTCCGTGCGCGGCGCTTCTTGCCGAGCGCCGCGCACTTCGCATGAAATCCGCACTCGGCCTGATGGTCGTTGACCATGCCGACCGCCTGCATGAACGCGTAACAGATCGTCGTGCCGACGAATTTGCAGCCGTACGCCTTGAGGCCTTTGCTGAGCGCGTCGGAAATTTCGGTGGAGGCGGGCGCGTGCTGGTAGGACTTCCACGCATTCTGTATCGGCGTTTCGTCGACGAACGACCAGACGAAGTTCGCGAGCGACCCGTGTTCGTCGCGAATCTGCTGGACCGCGCGCGCATTGGCCACGGCCGACTCCAGCTTGCCGCGATGACGGACGATCGACGCGTCGAGCATCAGCGCATCGATCTGCTTCGGCGTGAAGCGCGCGACCACATCGATATCGAAGTTCCTGAACGCGCGTCGGTAACCCTCGCGCTTGTTCAGAATGGTGGACCACGACAAGCCGGCCTGCGCGCCCTCGAGCACAAGCATCTCGAACAGATGACGATCGTCGCGGGACGGGACACCCCACTCGTTGTCGTGATAGTGTGCGAGTGCTTCGCTGGTTGCCCAGGTGCAGCGTGGCGTCTCGCGCTGTGTCATGTTGCGGCTCCGGCGTGGTGAATGTGAAACGGGTGAAGAAAAGCTTTGCAAGCATAGCCGATCGACAACGGTTCGCAAGCCGGCCGTCGGTCGATCGCCGGACGATCGAGTGCCGGCGGCATGGCGGCGCTGTTGCGCAATGGCGGCATCCGGTCGAGGCCGCCGCACACTCTCAATGAACTTTATCCGATGGATACGCACTTCTATCTGATTGGCGTCGACGGCGGCGGCACGGGGACGCGCGTCGTGCTCGGCGATGCGCAAGGGCGCGAACTCGCGATCGCGACGAGCGGCCCGTCGGGCCTTGCGCTCGGCGTCGAGCGCGCATGGCAGTCGATCGGAGCGGCGAGCGCCGATGCGTTTGCGCGCGCCGGGCTCACGCTCGACTGGTCGCGTTGCGTGGTCGGTTGCGGACTCGCCGGCGTGAACAATCGCGACTGGCTCGCCGCGTTCCGCGAGCGTGCGCCGGCGGTGGCCGGCCTCGCCGTCGAAAGCGATGCATATACCACGTTGCTCGGCGCGCACGGTGGCGCGCCCGGTGTCGTCGTTGCGCTCGGCACCGGCAGCATTGCCGCCGCGCTCGACGAATCGGGCGTCTGCCGGATTGCGGGCGGCTACGGATACCCGACTGCGGACGAAGCGGGAGGCGCCTGGTTCGGGCTGCGCATCATCGTGCATGCGCAGCGTGCGCTCGATGGCCGTGCGCCGCTCGACGACCTCGCGCGCGCACTGCTCGAGAAGGTCGGCGCGCAGGACCGCGACAGCCTCGTCGTCTGGCTCTGCGCCGCGAATACCACGGCCTACGCGAGTCTTGCGCCGGTCGTGCTCGCGCATCGCGAACATCCGGTCGCGGCGCGCCTGCTCGCCGAAGCCGGTCAGCAGATCGAACAGTTGGCGGATGCGCTCGATCCCGATCACGCGTTGCCCGTTGCGCTGTGCGGCGGGTTGTCCGTGCCGCTGCGCGAGTTCGTGCCGGCCCGCTTGCAGGCGCGCCTGCGCGCGCCGCTCTCGGACTCGGCGCACGGCGCGCTGCAGCTCGCACAGCGCGAAGCGCCAAAAGTATTCTCCGCGCGAGCGTGACCGGAGGGCGGGCGACGATAAAATACGAACTCCGAAAGTTCGCCCGCCACCCTCATGTATAGCGTCATCGCCACCGATCTCGACGGCACTCTGCTCAACGCCAACCATCAGGTCGATCCGTTCACGGTCTCGACCTTGCGCAGCCTCGAGGCGCAAGGGCTGCATTTCATCATTGCGACCGGCCGGCATTACTCCGACGTCGCCGGCATTCGCGATGTGCTTGGCATCCGTCCGTATCTGGTCACGTCGAACGGCGCACGCATTCACGCGCCCGACGGCGCGATGATTCACGCGCAAAACCTGATGCCCGCCCTGGTCAAGCGGCTCGTGCAACCGGAAATCACGGGCGCGCATCGGCGCGTGATCGCCAATCTGTTCGCGGACCGGCAGTGGTTTATCGATCGCGATGCGCCGCATCTGCTGCGCTATCACCAGGATTCGGGCTTCGCCTATGAAGTCGTCGATCTGAACGCACACGACGGCCGCGATATCGCGAAGGTGCTGTATATCGGCGAGCCCGACGATCTCGCCGCAGTGTCGGCCAATCTGGAACGCGAGTTCGGCGCGTCGTTATACGTCACGTATTCGATGCCGGACTGTCTCGAGGTGATGGCGCCGAATGTGTCGAAGGGTCGCGCGCTGCGCGTCGTGCTGAACCGCCTCGATATCGATGCCGCGCGCTGCGTCGCGTTCGGCGACAACATGAACGATATCGATCTGCTCGAAACAGCGGGCCATCCGTTCATGATGAACAACGCAAACCCAGATCTGATGGCGAGGCTGCCCGCGGTGCCGCGCATCGGCAATAACTTTGAAGCTGGCGTTGCGCACCATCTGCGCAAGCTGTTCGAACTGCCTGATGAAGTCATGTCGTGAAAAACGCGGGCGCCGTGATGAGCGCCCGCGAGTGGGTCCGTTATGCGATCGGACGAGTTAATAGACGCGATATTGGCCGCGATGTGAACCGCGATGTCGGCTGTGCAGGCATCGCTCCGGGATCGGCGTGTCACGCGTTGCGTACGCAACCGCCGCGGCGTCCGTGCTCGTTATATCGCTAGTCGCGCCAGTTGCCCCACGTGCGGCCATGGTCCCAACTGCGGTGATCCCGGTCGCGGTACTCCCAGCGATGATCGTCGCCGCGGTTCCAGTCATGGCGATACCGGTTCCAGCCACGGTCCCCGTGCGAGTAGTAGACCGGCTGCGGCGCCGCATAGACCGGTGCCGGTGTGCCCAGGGAAATACCGATTCCGACGTTGCCATGCGCCTGCGCGACGCCGCATACGCCGGCCGCGAGGCCCGCTGCGACGAGCAGATGAGTGACGATGCGCTTCATGTTGGTTCCCTCCTGGTTCGACGCGACATCTCTGTCGCACAGGTTCAATCTACGCATTCGACCGGCCGTGTACTGAGACAGGATGTTACGGAGTGCAAGCATCGATTTGCCTCCTGGCGCGCGTGCGTAAGCAGCATGCGCGCGCAAAGCTACATGACCGGCGGCGCTTGCGGGCCCTGCTAGCACGGGCGATAAGCGGCGCGCTGCGTCAACCGTAAACCCGCCTTACATCTGTGCCACGCGATTAATCTTCGCAGCGTCGCGCGAGACGAATCACGCACAGCAAGTCGCGACGCGCGCCCATCCCGAACGCGCGAATTTGCTGATATATCCGGATTTGGAGTGCATTCGAACAGACGCATTTCCAAAGAGGATGTCAACTTTTGTTAATTCCGCGCTTGGTGTTCCCTTATTCTTCGTAAAATTTGCAGAGCATTTATCAGTTTCTTCCGTAAAAATTATCAGAAGATTTCGCGTAAAATGATTAAGGTCCGTTGCGGACTTTATTAAACGACGCTAATCTCCGAACCGACGGGGTTGAACAAAAAGGGAGGCCGAAATGTCGCAATATGCTGATTTGAAGAGCCAGATCGCCAAGCTGCAAGCGCAGGCGGAGGAAGCCCGCCGTATTGAAGTGGGCAATGTGATCGCCGAGATTCAACGTCAGATCGCCGAGTATGGCCTGACGCCGCAGGACCTGGGTTTTGCCGCCGCCGCGCGGCGCGGCCGTCCGCCGAAGAAGGCGCCGTTGCCGCCGAAGTATCGCGATCCCAAATCCGGCAGTACGTGGAGCGGGCGCGGCAAACCGCCGAAATGGATTGCCGGCAAGAGCCGCGACCGCTTTCTGATCGGCGGCCAGTCGTAATCGAAGTGTATGGATATTGCGTAACCGTGCATGGTCCGATCCCCTACATGGTTACGCATTGCTGTTCCGAATCTACTGAAATCTGACTCAACTTTGAGCCAATTCGGAATTCGCAAGAACGCGTAGAAGCAGTCTAATGCGTTCTCAAAGGCGATCCTAAACGTTCGGGCAAACTGTTTGCCCCAAAACCTGACCGTCCGCTCAAGTGAGCCGAGTAACCTATACCAAGGGCGTAGCGCGGTACGAGGCAAGGGCAATAAAAGCCGCCTTTCAAAGGCGGCTTTCGCATGTTATGCACACTTCTACCGCAATTCGAACGCGCGCAAACGTTTTACATCGGTTAATTCATTGGAAACGTATACCGCCTGCATTCCTCTGCGTTCCGGTAAAACCGCACAAAAGATCGGGAAAACGCGCATTACCCGAGCGAACCGAAACAGGACCCGCCGAACCTGAATGTGTGGCGCCGATGGGATAAGCCGCCGGCGCCACGCGTTGCGGCGTGTTCGACGTCTTAACCCGCGGCAGCGGCCACGCGGCGCAGGATCGGCCGACGCTGTGCTTCGATCAGCGTCATGTAGCCGTCGACGTAGTTCTGCGCCATCGTCTTCGCGCTGAAGCGCTTTTCGAACTGTGCGCGGATCTCGTCGCGCGACAGCTCGTCGATGCGCTGGAGCGCGGCCACAGCGCCTTGCACGTCTTCGACGATGTACCCGGTCACGCCGTGATCGATCACCTCGGGCACCGACCCCCGGTTGAACGCGATGACCGGTGTGCCGCACGCCATCGACTCGATCATCACGAGGCCGAACGGTTCGCTCCAGTCGATCGGGAACAACAGCGCCTTGGCGCCGGACAGGAACTCGGGCTTCTGCGCCTCGTTGATCTCGCCGATGAATTCGACATGCGCTTGCGACAGCAGCGGCTCGATTTCCGTCTTGAAGTAGTCCATGTCGACCTTGTCGACCTTGGCGGCGATCTTCAGCGGCAGGCCCGACTGTGCGGCGATCCGGATCGCCGTGTCGACGCGCTTTTCGGGGCAGATGCGGCCGAGGAAGGCCAGATATTCGGGTTTGCGATCGGTGCGCGGCGTGAGCAACTGGTCCGGCAGGCCGTGATAGATCGTATTGAGCCAGTTCGCCTGCGGCAGCGGCTGGCGCTGCGAATCCGAGATCGAGATGACCGGCGCGTCGCCGAACGTGTCGAACATCGGCTGCAGTTCGGGCAGGTCGAGCCGGCCGTGCAGCGTGGTCACGAACGGCGTGTCCATCTGCGAAAACAGCGGGAACGGCAGGTAGTCGAGGTGAAAGTGCAGCACATCGAACTCATGCGCCATACGGCGCACGCGCTCGAGCAGCAGCATGTGCGGCGCCATTGCATCGCGGATCGTCGGGTCGAGGCGCAAGGCGCGCGGCCATGCGGCCTCGAGCTTCGCGGATGTCACGGAATCGCCGCTCGCGAAGAGCGTCACGTCGTGGCCCAGGTCGACCAGTGCCTCAGTGAGATAGGACACGACTCGCTCGGTGCCGCCGTAGAGCTTCGGAGGAACGGCTTCGTAGAGCGGCGCGATTTGTGCGATTCGCATTGTATGAACTCCTGTTCAAAGGGCTACTTCGCACGACGGCGCAAGAGGCGCAACGGAAGGCGAATGCCGGTCGGACGGATGGGCGGCGCGCTCGGGCGGCGATGAGCCGGACCTGGATGAAGCTCTGGGTGCGCTCGCCCGATGGCGGCCTGAAGCCGAATCGGGTTATCCCTTAAGGCCTATTATCGATGTCCGGCGCGATAATTCGACCTATTTTTCAAACGCTTAATGTTGTTACAGCGGGAAACGAGCGTCGTTGCAATTGTCACGATCGAGCCTGGACCGTTGCGCGGCAGGGCTTTGCGGCCGCCCGACATGATCGGCGAGGCCGCCCCGCTATGGCAAGAGGCGCCTGTCGCCGCTTACATGTCGATTGTTGCGGCAGCATGAAAGCACCCTATAATTTGCTCGCCCATCTCCCGGCGCCGGCGGCACCGCCCGGCAGCGAAACATCCCGTAGCATTCTTCGAGCCTAAGCTCTCTTTTGTAGGAAAAATTCCTACAGCATTAATGGACTATTCCGTCGTCCAGACGGGCAAATGTCCGCTTTTCGTGCGAAACGGCCAGAGACACAATGCTTGCACGGTCATCACACTGCCGATCGTGTCCCCTGAAAAAACCCAGCGGACGCGAAAGAGCAAACGATTTCGTGCAGGGCCAGACAAGACCAGTCAAGACCATCAAGCTTCAATCGGGATTCGAATTCGGGGGAATCATGAGCGCTACCGTCGCTAGTAGTGACATGCTCAATGAGATCAAGGAAGTGAACCTGTCGTATCTGTTGCTCGCGCAACGTCTGTTGCGCGAGGACAAACCGATGGGCATGTTCCGCATGGGGATCTCCGAGCAGCTTGCCGACGTGCTCGTCAATCTGACGCTTGCGCAGACCGTCAAGCTGTCGGCGTCGAACCAGCTGCTGTGCCGCTTCCGCTTCGACGATCACGCGATCCTTTCTTCGCTCGCCGACAAAGGCAAGGCGACTTCCGTGAGCCAGGCGCACTCGGCCATCCTCATGGCGGGCCAGCCCGTGGAGCAGATCGGCTGATGCGTGCCGCGTTGCGGGCTTGCATGCACAGTGCCGCCCGGCGCGGCTTTTACCGCGCAATCGGGCGGGCCGCCGCAGCGCCGGCGGTTGAGGCCCGCGGCGACGGCACGGAGCGCATCGCGCATGGCCACTAGGAGCGTGGTGGTCGAGGTACGCGAAATCACGCTGGCGATCGAGCTGATCGAGCTCGGCGCGCGTCTGCAACTGCTCGAGGCCGAAACGAGCCTCTCGCGCGACCGGCTCATCAAGCTATATAAGGAACTGAAGGGCGAATCGCCGCCGAAGGGCATGCTGCCGTTCTCGACCGACTGGTTCATGACCTGGCAGCCGAATATTCACTCGTCGCTGTTCTACAACATTTACCGGTTCATGTCGGCGCGCGGCGGCTGCGAGACGATTCAATCGATCGTCAAAGGCTACCGGCTGTATCGCGAGCACGTGCAGATGAACGGCGAAGAGCCCGTGCTGAGCCTGACGCGCGCCTGGACGCTCGTGCGCTTTTTTGACTCAGGCATGCTGCAGCTGACGCCGTGCACGCGTTGCGGCGGACATTTCGTCGCGCATGCGCACGACCCGCGCGCGGGCTTCGTCTGCGGGCTGTGCCAGCCGCCTTCGCGGGCGGGAAAGACCCGCAAGGCCGCCGACGAGCGGGCCCGCGCGGCGGTTTGACCCTTCGCCGCAAAGCGCCGCCGCCCCAAGGTTTACACGGGGGCGGCAAGCGGCTTTTCCGTCAAAGGTTTTTCGTTTCCCTGCCGTAAACCCAATTAACGACGATCTCCGTCGCCTAATTTGGGGGCTCCGCGGTGCTGATTTTCCTGGGAACACTCGTGACGCTGCTGTCCGTCTTCGGCGGTTATGCGCTGGAGGGCGGCCATCTGGGCGCGCTGCTGCAGCCCGTCGAAGTGCTGATGATCGTCGGCGCGGGCGTCGGAGCCTTCATCCTCGGCAACGGTATGAAGACGATCAAGGCGACCGTCCGCGTGATCCCGACGCTGTTCAAGGGCTCGAAGTACAACAAGGACGTCTACATGGAGCTGATGGCGCTCCTGTACGTACTGCTCGCGAAGGCGCGCAAGGAAGGCACGCTCACGCTCGAAGCCGATATCGACGACCCGGAGAAGAGCCCGATCTTCACGCAATACCCGAAAATCCTCGCCGACCGTCACATCGTCGAATTTCTGACCGACTACCTGCGGCTCATGGTGGGCGGCAACATGAACGCGTTCGAAATCGAAAGCCTGATGGACGAAGAGATCGAAACGCATCACGCGGAAGGCGAGGCGCCGAGCCATGCGCTGGCGAAGATCGGCGACGCGATGCCGGCCTTCGGTATCGTCGCCGCGGTGATGGGCGTGGTGCACACGATGGCGTCCGCCGACAAGCCGCCCGCGATTCTCGGCCAGATGATCGCGCAGGCGCTGGTCGGGACGTTCCTCGGTATTTTGCTGTCGTACGGCCTGATCGGGCCGCTCGCGAGCGTCGCGGAACAGCGCGTGACCGAGTCGACGAAGATGTTCCAGTGCATCAAGGTCACGATTCTCGCGAGCCTGAACGGCTATGCGCCCGCGATCGCGGTCGAGTTCGGTCGCAAGGTGCTGTTCTCGACCGAGCGCCCGTCGTTCGCGGAGCTCGAAGAGCACGTGCGGCGCGTGAAAGCGAAGTAAGGCGGAGGCAGGCGGAGCAGCCGAAATGAGCAAGGATAAGGATCGCGCGATCGTCGTCAAACGCTCGGCGCCCAACAAGAAGGGGCACCACGGCGGTGCATGGAAGCTCGCATACGCGGACTTCATGACCGCGATGATGGCGTTTTTCCTGTTGATGTGGCTGCTGAGCTCGGCATCCACCGTCCAGCTGAAGGGCATTGCCGACTACTTCAACCAGCCGCTGAAAATCACCTTGTGGGGCGGCGACCGCAGCTCGACCGATTCGAGCGTGATTCGCGCCGGCGGCCGCGACGTGTCGACCGACCGCCAGGGCGTGATGCGCCAGACCGACGGCACGACGCGTAACGGCACGCATTCGGTCGCGCACAACGACGACGAAGCGGCCGCGCTGAGCCAGGGCCAGCTCGAGCGGCGCGAACAGGTGCGCCTGCACGACCTGCAGGTCAAGCTGATGGCCGCGATCCAGGCGAACCCGGTGCTGCGCCAGTTCAAGCAGCAGATCCGCATCGACTCGACACTGCAGGGCCTGCGCATCGAGATCGTCGATTCGCAGAAGCGGCCGATGTTCGCAACCGCGAGAGACGAAGTCGAGCCGTATATGCGCGACATCCTGCGCGAGATCGGCAAGACGCTCAACGACGTGCCGAACCGCATCGTCGTGCAGGGCCACACCGACGCCGTGCCTTATGCGGGCGGCGAGAAAGGCTACAGCAACTGGGAACTGTCCGCGGACCGCGCGAGCGCGTCGCGGCGCGAGCTCATCGCGGGCGGCATGGACGAATCGAAGGTGCTGCGCGTGATCGGCCTCGCGTCGACGCAGAACCTGAACAAGGCCGATCCGCTCGATCCGGAGAACCGCCGCATCAGCATCATCGTGCTCAACAAGAAGTCCGAGGAGCAGATGAACCAGGACGACACGACGACCACCACGCTCTCGGACGATGCGGGCGGTTCGGCATCGTTCGCACCGCCGCTCGTTCAGAAGATCGGGCAGGCGACGGCGACCGGCGCGGCGCCGGCCGTGCGGGCCCCGGGCGTGGTCATGCCGGACGTGCCGGCGCCGGGCATCACGACGCCGCAGCCGGCACCCGCCGCCGCGGCAGCAGTACAGATCAAGTAAACCCATATTGGGGACGCAGCGAGGTTTTCATGATCAGGCACATTCTCGCGATCGACGATTCGGCCGCGATGCGGGAGATTCTCTCCGCGACGCTGACGACCGCTGGTTACGACGTGACGGTCGCCAAAGATGGAGACGAAGGACTTGAGCACGCGCTCGCGATGGCGTTTGATCTCGTGCTGACCGATCAGCACATGCCGGGCAAGACCGGCGTCGATCTGATCGCCGAATTGCGCGCGAACCCCGCCTACGAGGCGACGCCGATCCTGTTGCTGACAACGGAATCCGGCGAACCGTTCAAGGAGGCCGCGCGCGCGGCGGGCGCAACGGGCTGGATCGAGAAACCGCTCGATCCGGACATGTTGACCGAGCTCGTTTCGACGCTCGATGCGCCGGATTGAACCTGAAGCACCGCCACGCAGCAAGTTGACAACCCGGCGGCACGAGCCCAGCAGTACGAGCCCGGCAGTGCAAGCCCCGCAGTACGAGCCCCGCAGTACGAGCCCAGAAGACAGAAATATTCGCGGTGAACCAGGCATGACACTCGATATCACACAGTTCTATCAGACGTTCTTCGACGAAGCGGATGAACTGCTCGCGCAGATGGAGCAATTGCTGCTCAATCTGAACGTCGGCCAACCCGACCCCGAAGATCTCGCTGCGATTTTCCGCGCCGCGCATTCGATCAAGGGCGGCGCCGCGACGTTCGGCTTCACCGCGCTGACGGAGACGACGCACATCCTCGAATCGCTGCTCGACCGCGCGCGCAACAACGAACTCGTGCTGCGCAAGGACATGATCGACACTTTCCTCGAAACGAAGGACGTGCTGTCCGGGCAGCTCGCCGACTATCGCGCGAGCCAGGAACCCGACGCGGCCGTGGCCGCGGCGATCTGCGCGAAGCTCGAGCGGCTCAATGCGGAGAACCGCTTCGGCGCCGACACGTCGGCCGCGGCAGCGCCGGCGCAGCCGGCCGCAGCGCCCGCAGCCGCGCCCGCCGCGCCAACGATTGCGCCGGCTGCGGCGCAAGCGCCCGCGGGGTCGCCGCCCGAGCACGTCGTCGATCAGGCGGTCGACGCAGCGAATGCGCGCCACGGCATCGACGCGGCAGCATCGACAACGACAGCAGCACCGGCCACGAGCGGCGCAGCAGACGCCGCCGGGCCACATCTGAAAATTACGCTACGGGGCGTGGGAGAGAAGGACGAGGCGCTGCTCGCTGAAGAGCTGGGCAACCTCGGGCAGATCGTCGGACAGGTGAAGACAGGCGGCGACCTGACGCTGTGGCTCGAAACCGATGTGCCGTCCGACGACATCGTCGCGGTGCTGTGTTTCGTGATCGACGAGAGTCAGATCTCGGTGGGCCGCGGCAGCGCGCCGGTTGGCGATGCGCACGCGGAAGCAGCGGCGGCGCCGTCCACGCAAGCCGTCGACGCCGTGCCGCCCGCAGCGGCACAACCGGCTGCCGCCGCGGCGGCGCCGGCCGCGGCTCAGCAGCCCGCGGCAGCGTCGGCTGCACGGGTACCGGCTGCCGCGCCGGCAGCAAGCGCGGCGCCGGCCGCAACGGCTGTCGCGGCACCGGCCGCAGCCGCAAGCGCGCCCGCGGCAAGCACACCGGTAGCGGCAGCGGTGGCCGCGCCGGCCGCCGCGTCCCAACAGCAGTCCGCCGAGCACGACCGCAAGGCGCGTCCGGCCGCCGCCGCGAGCGCCGAAGGCAGCTCGATCCGCGTCGGCGTCGAGAAGGTCGACCAGCTGATCAACCTCGTCGGCGAACTCGTGATCACCCAGGCGATGCTCGCGGAAACGACGAGCACGTTCGATCCGGCCTTGCACGATCGCCTCTACAACGGCATGGCGCAGCTCGAGCGCAACGCGCGCGATCTGCAGGAAGCGGTGATGTCGATCCGCATGATGCCGATGGACTACGTCTTCAGCCGCTTCCCGCGTCTCGTGCGCGATCTCGCGGCAAAGCTCGGCAAGGAAGTGGAACTCGTCACCTTCGGTCAGGCGACCGAACTCGACAAGAGCCTTATCGAGCGCATCATCGACCCGCTCACGCACCTCGTGCGCAACAGTCTCGATCACGGCATCGAAACCGTCGAAGCGCGGCGCGCGGCGGGCAAGGACGGCACGGGGCAACTCGTGCTGTCGGCCGCGCATCACGGCGGCAATATCGTGATCGAAGTCAGCGACGACGGCGCCGGTCTGCGCCGCGACAAGATTCTCGCGAAGGCGATGAAGCAGGGCATGTCGGTCAGCGAATCGATGACCGACGAAGAAGTGTGGAACCTGATTTTCCTGCCGGGCTTCTCGACCGCCGAACAGGTGACCGACGTGTCGGGCCGCGGCGTCGGCATGGACGTCGTGAAGCGGAACATCCAGTCGATGGGCGGCCACGTCGAAATCACGTCGCACGCAGGCAAGGGCAGCACCACGCGCATTGTGTTGCCGCTCACGCTGGCGATTCTCGACGGCATGTCGGTGAAGGTCGGCAACGAGATCTTCATTCTGCCGCTGAACTTCGTGATGGAGTCGCTGCAGCCGCGCGCCGAGGACATCTACACCGTCGCGAACGGCGAGCGCGTCGTGCGCGTGCGCGGCGAATATCTGCCGCTCGTCGCATTGCACGAAGTGTTCAATGTCGACGGCGCGCGCACCGATCCGACCCAGGGCATCGTCACGATCATGGAAACGGAAGGCCGTCGTTTCGCGATGCTGATCGACGAACTCGTCGGCCAGCAGCAGGTGGTCGTGAAGAACCTCGAAACGAACTACCGGAAGGTGCACGGCATTTCCGCCGCGACGATTCTCGGCGACGGCAGCGTTGCGCTGATTGTCGACGTGGCAGCGTTGAATCGCGAGACGCGCGCCGCGCACGGCGCGCTCGCGATGGCCTGATCGCCTGATTAACCGATAAATCAACTCATACCCAACCCTTTGGGGGCTAACGTGGCAGACATTCAATCGATCAACCCGGCCCTTGGCGGCGCAGTGAGCCGCCGCGATGCAGCGCAAGCCGACGCCGGCGGCCAGGAGTTCCTCGTCTTCACGCTCGGCGCCGAGGAATACGGCATCGACATTCTGAAGGTGCAGGAAATCCGCGGCTATGACAGCGTCACGCGCATCGCGAACGCGCCCGACTTCATCAAGGGCGTGATCAACCTGCGCGGCATCATCGTGCCGATCGTCGACATGCGCATCAAGTTCCACCTGGGCCGCGTCGAATACGACCACCAGACCGTCGTGATCATCCTCAACGTCGCGCATCGCGTGGTCGGCATGGTGGTCGACGGCGTGTCGGACGTGCTGACGCTGACGGCCGATCAGATCATGCCCGCGCCCGAATTCGGCGCGACGCTGACGACCGAATACCTGACGGGCCTCGGCACCGTCGACGGCCGCATGCTGATCCTGATGGACATCGAAAAGCTCATGACGAGCCGCGAGATGGAGCTGATCGAGGCAGTCAGCCTCTAACGGCCCACGCGAGCGGGAGAACGACATATGAACCGATGGTCGATCCGCGCGGCGCTGACCGTGGTCGGCGCCGTGCTCGTGCTGCTGACGGTAGCGGTCGGCGCGCTCGGGGTTTTTTCGCTGACGCGCGCCACCGATGCGCTCGATGAAATCGCGAACGGCGATCTGACGGCCACGCGCGTGTTGAGCGACACGTCTACTTATCTGCTGCGCGGCCGTGTCTCGCTCGACCGCGCAAGCGGCCTGCTCGGCGACGGCGAGCTCGATCAGGCGAAGGCGGCGATCGATCGCGCGCAGGAACTGTTCAACAAATCGAACGAAGCGTGGCAGACGTTCACGTCGCTGCAAAAGAGCGGCATCGACCAGGCGCTGATCGACGAGGCCGTGGCGCGCCGCAATTCGCTGCTGCACGAAGGCGTCGAGCCCGAGATCGCCGCGCTGCGCGACGTCGACCTGACCACGTACCGCAAGATCGCGAATACGAAGATCAGCCCGATGTTCGTCGCATTCGACAACGCGGCCGCGCCGATCGTAAAGGCGCTGCAGGAACGCGCCAACCAGCAGCAGACGGACGCCGCGCGCTATATCGCCACGATGAAGGCGCTGATCGGCGCGGGCATCGTAGTGGCGGTGTTGATGATGATCGTCGTGCGCGTGGTGATGAGCCGCATGATCTCGAAGCCGCTCGACGAAGCGATCGAATGCTTCGAGCGCATTGCGACCGGCGACCTCACGCAGACCGTGCGCAACACGAGCCGCAATGAAATGGGGCGGCTCTTCGCGGCGATCCGCAAGATGCAGGATGGCGTGGTGACGCTCGTGAAGTCGGTGCATTCGAGCACCGAGTCGATCGATACGGGCGCGCGCGAAATCGCGATGGGCAACACCGATCTGTCGCAACGCACCGAGCAGCAGGCCGCCTCGCTGCAGGAAACGGCGTCGAGCATGGAACAGCTGACCGGCACCGTGCGGCAGAACGCCGAGAACGCGCGCCAGGCGAGCCAGCTCGCGGTCAACGCGTCCGAAATCGCGACGCGCGGCGGCGAGGTGGTCAGCGAAGTCGTCGTCACGATGCGCGATATCGCGGCCAGCTCGAACAAGGTCGTCGACATCATCGGCGTGATCGAAGGCATCGCGTTCCAGACGAACATTCTCGCGCTGAACGCCGCTGTCGAAGCGGCGCGCGCGGGCGAGCAGGGCCGCGGCTTCGCGGTCGTGGCGGGCGAAGTGCGCAGCCTCGCGCAGCGCAGCGCGAGCGCCGCGAAGGAAATCAAGGAGATGATCGGCGACTCGGCCGCGAAGGTGCAGGGCGGCTCGGAACTCGTCGGCCGCGCCGGCGCGACGATGGAAGAGATCCTGCAGGCCGTGCGGCGCGTGACCGACATCATGGGCGAGATCAGCGCGGCGTCGGAAGAGCAGTCGGGCGGCATCGAGCAGGTCAATCGCGCGGTCAGCCAGATGGACGACGTGACGCAGCAGAACGCGGCGCTCGTCGAACAGGCGGCGGCCGCGGCCGCATCGCTCGAAGAACAGACGCGGCAATTGCGCGGCGTGGTCGGCGGTTGGCGCGTGTCCAGCAACGGCTCGGCCGAATTCGCGAGCTTTGCGGCGGCGCCCGCGCGTGCGCCGGTGCGTGCGCAGTCGGCGGCGTCTGCCGCTCGGGTCAGAGCGGTTGCATCGGCAACGAAACCCGTGGTGCCGGCCTATATCGGCGCAAGCGGTGGCGCGGACGCCGCGCAAAGCGCCGCGCCAAAGCACGACGCAGTGAAGCACGAGGCAGTGAAGCATGAGGCAGTGAAGCACGACGCAGCGAAGCACGACGCAACGAAGCACGACATCGCGAAATCATCCGCACCGCAACGCGCCGCACCGGCGGCCCGCCGCGAGCCGGTACTGAAGCGTCCGGCTGCGCGTGCCGCGGCTAGCGCAGCGGCGCCGGCAATTTCGACGACGGTTAGCGCGGGCGCCGACGCGGACTGGGAAACGTTCTAGAAGGATTGACGCAAACATGCAGTGGCACGGCTTCGCGCCCGCGAACGGGCGACACGGCACAGCGCGCTTTGTCAGTGCGTTCGGGCGGGGCCGTCCGTTGCCGGCGCACGACCGTGCCACATACGCGGCGCGTAAGCGGGAAATCCACAAGCGGGGAATCCAATGAGCGACACGCGCGCAACGCAACGCGGCGGCCGCGCCGACGCACCGCGTGCCGGCGAGCCGGGCCGCGACTTCGAATTCACGTCGGCGGACTTCACGCGCATTCGCGAGCTCATCTATCGCCGCGCGGGCATTTCGCTGTCCGATCACAAGCGCGATATGGCGTATAGCCGGCTTGCGCGCCGCTTGCGCACGCTCGGCCTCGACAGCTTCCGCGACTATCTCGACCAGCTCGAAGCAAACGACGATCCGGCCGAATGGGAGGCGTTCACCAACGCGCTGACCACCAACCTGACCGCGTTCTTCCGCGAAGCGCATCACTTTCCGATTCTCGCGGAGTTCGTAAAGAAGCGGCAGCAGCCGGTGTCGGTCTGGTGTTCGGCGGCTTCGACGGGCGAGGAGCCGTATTCGATCGCGATGACGCTCGTCGAAGCGCTCGGCGAATCGGCCGCGCGCCACGCGACCGTGCTCGCCACCGACATCGATACGCAAGTGCTCGCGAAATGCGATGCAGGCGTCTATCAGTACGAGCAGGTGCGGCATCTGTCGCCGGAGCGCCTGAAGCGCTTTTTCCTGCGCGGCACGGGCGCGCATACGGGGCTCGTCAAGGTGCGGCCCGAACTGCGCGCGATGATCCGGTTCGAGCGGCTCAACCTGACCGATCGCGACTACGGCCTGCGCAACCCGTTCGATGCGATCTTCTGCCGCAACGTAATGATCTACTTCGACAAGCCGACGCAGTCGCAGGTGCTCGCGCGCTTCGAGCCGCTCGTCAAGCCGCGCGGCCTGCTGTTCGCCGGCCACTCGGAGAACTTCACCTATGTGACGCAGGCGTTCCGGCTCAAAGGCCAGACCGTCTACGAGCTGTCGCGCGACAGCGGCGCCGCGCCCGCGCCGGGACGCACGCACGGCGGGATGAACGAGGTGAGCGCATGAGCACCGGATTGCCGATCGCGAACAACCTCTATTACGACAACCACTTCAAGCGTCCCGGCGTGAAGCTGTTGCCGAACGAGTTCTATACGACGAACGAAGACATGGTGCTCGTCACCGTGCTCGGTTCGTGCGTCGCCGCCTGCATTCAGGACCGCACCGCGGGCATCGGCGGCATGAATCACTTCATGCTGCCCGACGACGGCGCAGAAGTCGTGCAGGCCGCCTCCGACGCCATGCGCTACGGCGCGTACGCGATGGAAGTGCTGATCAACGAGCTGATCAAGGCGGGCGGGCGCCGCGAGCGGTTCGAAGCGAAAGTGTTCGGCGGCGCCGCCGTGCTCGCCGGCATGACGACGATGAATATCGGCGACCGCAATTCCGAATTCGTGCGCCGCTATCTCGCGCTCGAAAAAATCCGCATCATCGCCGAAGACCTGCAAGGTGCGCATCCGCGCAAGGTCGCGTTCCTGCCGCGCACCGGTCAGGTCATGGTGAAAAAACTCGGATTGCAGCAGGACCCGGATGTGGCGGAGCGCGAACGCGTGCTGGCCCGGCAGACCGCCGAGCAGCGCGCCGAACGCCTCGCGAGGGCGCGCGCGCGTGTCGAGCTGTTCAGTGCCGGCAAGGCCGGCGGCAGCGCGCCGCGCGCCGGCGGCTCCGCAGCCGGCACCGCAGGCGGCGCGACGAAGCCACGTATCGAGCTGTTCAACGCGGGCGGCCGCGAGAACGATTCCAAAAATGCGCGGACCGCAGAGGAGGCGTAGCAACTGTGCAAAAGATCAAGGTACTGTGCGTCGATGATTCGGCGCTGATCCGCAGCCTGATGACCGAGATCATCAATAGCCAGCCGGATATGGAAGTGGTGGCGACGGCGCCCGATCCGCTCGTCGCGCGCGAGCTGATCAAGCAGCACAACCCCGACGTGCTGACGCTCGACGTCGAAATGCCGCGCATGGACGGCCTCGATTTCCTCGAGAAGCTGATGCGGCTGCGGCCGATGCCGGTCGTGATGGTGTCGTCGCTGACCGAGCGCGGCTCGGAAATCACACTGCGCGCGCTCGAACTGGGCGCCGTCGATTTCGTGACGAAGCCGCGCGTCGGCATCCGCGACGGCATGCTCGAATACTCGGAGAAGCTCGCCGACAAAGTGCGCGCGGCAGCCCGCGCGCGCGTGCGGCAGGCGGCGCCGGCCGCGCATCCGGCAGCAGGCGGCGCGCATCCGGCGGCCGCCGCGCACGCGCCGCTCTTCAATAACCCGCTCGTATCGACCGAGAAGCTGATTATCGTCGGCGCGTCGACGGGCGGTACCGAGGCGATTCGCGAAGTGCTCGTGCCGCTGCCGCCCGATGCGCCGGCGGTGCTGATCGCGCAGCATATGCCGCCGGGCTTCACCAGATCTTTCGCGCAGCGCCTGAACGGGCTGTGCCGCATCACGGTGAAAGAAGCCGAGCACGGCGAGCGCGTATTGCCGGGCCACGCGTACATCGCGCCGGGCCATGCGCACCTGCTGCTCGCACGCAGCGGCGCGAACTATATCGCGCACCTGTCCGACGAGCCGCCGGTGAACCGGCACCGTCCGTCGGTCGACGTGCTGTTCCGCTCGGCCGCGCAGCATGCGGGCAAGAACGCGATCGGCGTGATCCTGACCGGCATGGGCCGCGACGGCGCCGCGGGTCTGCTCGACATGCGCCGCGCGGGCGCCTATACGCTCGCGCAGGACGAGGCGAGCTGCATCGTGTTCGGCATGCCGCGCGAAGCGATCGCGATGGGCGCGGCCGACGACATCTCGCCGCTTGCCGACATGAGCCGCCGCGTGATGGCGCGACTCAACTCGATGGGCGAACGGGTGCAGCGTGTGTAATCATGCCGGTCGCGGCGCGCCTGCGAAGGCGACGCCGCGGCGGGGTCTTGAGCGGGCCATTTGGGTTACAGAGTAACCGCGGTGCAGCCGATAACCGTTCTATACGGCACATCGATGCGGCTTTGTTGCATGAGGCCCGAGCGCGGACCGGGAACTGAATGACGAACGGGTGGCGGTGCGCCGCCCGGCTGGATTGGGAAATAGAGGGGAATCAGATGGACAAGGGAATGAAGATTCTGGTGGTGGACGACTTTCCGACGATGCGCCGGATTGTCCGCAACCTGCTGAAGGAGCTCGGCTACTCGAATGTCGACGAAGCGGAAGACGGCGCGGCGGGTCTTGCGCGACTGCGCGGCGGCAGCTACGAGTTCGTGATTTCGGACTGGAACATGCCGAACCTCGACGGCCTCGCGATGCTGAAGGAAATTCGCGCGGACGCAACCTTGACGCACCTGCCGGTGCTGATGGTGACCGCCGAATCGAAAAAGGAAAACATCATCGCGGCGGCGCAGGCCGGCGCGAGCGGCTATGTCGTGAAACCGTTCACCGCGGCGACCCTCGACGAGAAGCTGAACAAGATTCTTGAAAAGATGGGCAAAACCGGGGGCTAATGTGAACCAGCCGACCAACGCGCAGGACGCGGTCGCGCGCGACGACAGCGATCACACCACCGACCGGATTCTCGCCCGGATCGGCCAGTTGACACGCACGCTGCGCGATTCGATGCGCGAGCTCGGCATCGACAAGCATGTCGAGCGTGCCGCGGAAGCCGTCCCGGACGCACGCGACCGCCTGAAATACGTCGCGACGATGACCGAGCAGGCCGCGGAAAAAGTGCTGACCGCGATCGAAGTCGCGAAGCCGATCCAGGAGCAGCTGCAGCAGGACGCGGGCAAGCTCGATGCGCGTTGGGCGCAGTGGTACGCGGCGCCGCTCGAACGCGACGAAGTGCGCACGCTGATGGACGACACGCACGCGTTTCTCGGCAAGCTGCCCGATGCGACAGCGGCGACCAACCAGCAATTGCTCGAGATCATGCTCGCGCAGGATTTCCAGGATCTGACGGGCCAGGTGATCAAGAAGATCACCGAGATCGTCTATGTGATCGAGCAGCAACTGCTCGGCGTGCTCGTCGAGAACATCGCGCCCGAGCGGCGCGAGCAGTTCGCGGCGACGGCTGCGGCGCTCGTCGCGGAAGTGTCGTCGACGGGCAGTCCCGAGGGCCTGCTCAACGGTCCGCAGATCAACCCCGAAGGCAAGGCCGACGTCATGCAGGATCAGTCGCAAGTCGACGACCTGCTCGCGAGCCTCGGCTTCTGACGCGGATCTCTCCGACTCCCGCTTTATCTCATTCCCGAAGGCTGCGCGGCTGCTGAAAGCGAATGCTCACGCGGCCGCGGAATCTGTCCCTTCGATCTGTCCGCAGGCATACTAGCCATCGCGTAACGCAAATGCCCTTTCCCGTTCCGCCAACGGGCATCAGGCTTGCGGTGCGCTGTCGGGCGGTTGCCAACGAGCTTTCCAGATGCAGCTGGCGTGTCGGGAAGGCGGATCTGAATGGCACGCGGTGCCGTGTGTCATCGCGCTTCAACATGCGTCGGCGACCATGCAAACAGGTTCGGACTGCATGCGGCTCGCATCGCGAGCGCGGTTTTCAAGGAGAGAGTGCCGATGTTCGAATCAAACCCGTTGCGGCATCGCGTATTCGCGCTTGCCGCTGCCGCATTCTGCGCGGCCGGCGTGCTGGCCGCCGCGCCGTTAGCGAACGCGGCGTTGGGCAGCAGTCCGATGACCACGCCGCAAGGCGCGAGCGTGACGACGTCGGGTCCGTCGGCCATGTCCGGCGCGCCGTCCGCGTCCGCCACGGCGACGATGCGCAATGCGATTACACCGGGCGCGTCGACTGCGGCGTCAAGCGTGGCGTCAAGCGCGGCGTCGGCTGCCTCGGGTTCTGCAGCAGCGTCCGGTACCGCCGCCTATACGGTGCGCTCGACCACGCTCGCAACCGGCACCGTCGTGCGCGAATACGTGGACGGGAACGGTCAGGTGTTCGCCGCATGCTGGAACGGACCCGCCTATCCGAATCTCACTGAGATCTTCGGCAACGACTACTACCAGCAGTACGTGGAGGGCGCGCGCGCCGCTCGGGCGGCACGCGGTGCCGCACGCGGCCCGGCGACGGTCGAACAGGGCGGCCTCGTGGTTCGCGCGGGCGGCCACATGGGGCACTACGTCGGCTGCGGTTATCTGCCCGCGCTGATGCCGCCCGGTGTAACCGGCGACGTTATCCGCTAACCCGACCGACGACTGGAGAATCCTCGTGCATCGAACAACCAGAATGACGGCCTGGCTGAAAGCCGCCGCCGCTGCGCTTGCCGTGTCGCTGATCGTCGCCGGTTGCGGCGGAGGCGGCGGCAGCGACAACAACACCAGTCAGAACGCGCCGGCGAGCCCGACGCCCGCCGGCGCGAATCAGGTGTCCGCGGTGATCGCTCAGGGCGTGACGGGCAACATCAATATCCCGACCGTGAGCGTTACCGTCTGCGCGCCCGGCTCGGCGAGCGCATGCCGGACTATCGATAACGTGCTGCTCGACACGAAGTCTTTCGGCCTGCGCGTGCTCAACTCGTCGCTCGGCTCGACGGCCGCCAGCTTGCCGACCGTGCCGTCCGGCACCGGCGTGCTCGCGCAATGTGCGCTTTTCGCGCAGAGCTTCACATGGGGGACGATCCGCACGGCCGACGTGCATATCGGCGGCGAGACCGCGTCCGGCATTCCGGTTCAGGTGGTCGGCGATCTGTCCGACGCGACGATTCCGAGCGACAACTGCACGGACAGCGTGCCGGTGTCGAACGCGGAAGACACGGCCAGCACCCTCAATGCGAACGGCATTCTCGGCGTCGGCGTGGCGACCAACGACTGCGGAACCGCGTGCGCGGCGGCCATGTCGGCCGGCAATCCGAGCACGTACTTCTCGTGCCCGCCCAACACCACGACGGCCAACTGCACGCGCGTGCCGGTCGCGGTCGCCCAGCAGGTCACGAATCCGGTCGCGCGCTTCCCGAGCGACAACAACGGCGTGATCGTGCAGTTCCCGGCCGTGCCGGACGGCGGCTCGAAGACGGCGACGGGCCTCGTAACCTTCGGGATCAACACGCAGGCGAACAATGCGATGCCGGGCACGGTGACGACACTCGCGTCCGACGAGGCAGGCGACCTCAAGAACAGTACATTCAGCGGTTTGACGAACGTCGACGCGTTCCTCGACACGGGTTCCAACGGAATGTTCTTCGGCCCGCCGCTGACGCCGTGCGGCAGCAACGCGCCCGACTTCTACTGCCCGACCAGCAAAGCGACGCTGAGCGCGACGCTGCAGGGCGAAAGCGCGACCGCGCTGGGGGTGACTTTCTTCGCGGATAACGCCACCAACCTGTTCAACACCGGTAATTTCGCGCTGCCGAACCTGACCGGCACGGCCGCCAACGGCACGCTCGATCTCGGCTTGCCGTTCTACTTCGGCAAGACCGTGTATCACGGCCTCGACCTGCGCGCGTCCGGCGGCCAGGCGCCGTTTATCGCGTTCTAGTCCCGCGCGTTCGCATCCGGCGAAACAGCGGCCCCGTCCGGGGCCGCTGCGGGGCTACTGGCCCGCTGCTTCCTCCATCCCGCGAAATACCCCGGTTTAACGCCCTTTATCCGCCGATCGTCCCTTTACGTCTACGGGAATAATCGCTCTCACCCGGAATACCGGCAATGGATGCCGTGACCGCCTGGAGAGCCCCGTGGCAGAGGACAGCGACCTCGAAAAGACCGAATCAGCCACCCCCCGTCGCCGTCAGAAGGCGCGGGAGGAAGGGCAGGTCGCGCGCTCGCGCGAGCTGGTCTCGTTCGCGCTGCTGTCGGCCGGCTTCTTCGGCGCATGGGGCCTGTCCGGTCAGATCGGCGCTCATCTGGAAGGCATGTTGCGCGGCTCGTTCACGTTCGATCACGCTAGCGTCTTCGAAACGCGCCGCATGCTGATCGGCGCGGGCGCCGCGAGCGTACAGGGCCTGCAGGCGCTCGCGCCGCTGCTGTTTCTGACCGGGCTCGCCGCGCTGGTCGCGCCGATCGCGCTCGGCGGCTGGCTGCTGTCGTCGAAGTCGCTCGAGCCGAAGTGGAACAAGCTCAATCCGGTGTCGGGCCTCGGCCGCATTTTTTCGCCGAACGGCGTGATCCAGCTCGGCATGGCGCTCGCGAAGACGCTCGTGGTCGGCGGGATCGGCACGCTCGCGGTCTGGAATCACAAGGACGACGTGCTCGCGCTCGTCACGCAGCCGATGTCGGTGGCCTTCGCGAACACCGCCCATCTGATCGCCGTGTGCTGCGCGACGACCGTCGCGGGCATGTTCCTGATCGCCGCGCTCGATGTGCCGTACCAGATCTGGCAATACGAGAAAAAGCTGCGCATGACCAAGGAAGAGGTCAAGCGCGAACACCGCGAAAACGAAGGCGACCCGCATGTGAAAGGCCGCATTCGCGCGCAACAGCGCGCGGCCGCGCGGCGCCGCATGATGCAGCACGTGCCGAAGGCAGACGTGGTCGTGACGAACCCGACGCACTTCGCGGTCGCGCTGCAATACACGGACGGCAAGATGCGCGCGCCGAAGGTGGTCGCAAAAGGCGTGAACCTCGTCGCGGCGCGCATTCGCGAACTCGCGACCGAGAACAACGTGCCGCTGCTCGAAGCGCCGCCGCTTGCGCGCGCGCTCTACTACAACGTGCGTCTCGACGCCGAAGTGCCGGGCGTGCTGTACGGCGCGGTGGCCGAAGTGCTCGCATGGGTCTATCAGCTGCGCCGCTTCAATACGCACGGCGGCGCGGAGCCGGTACGGCCGAGCGACCTCGACGTGCCGGCCGAACTCGACAAGCGCGGCCCGGCCGCTGACGAAGACGACGACATCGAAGATATCGAAGACGTGGAAGCAATCGATCCGCAAGCCCGTGCCAACGAGCGTGGCGACACGCGCGGCAACCGTAACCCGCGCAACGACGGAGGCCGCGCATGAGCACGCCGCCCCGCGTCGGTTTCCTGTCGCGCCGCCCTGACATGTTGCAGGGCGCGAATCTGCGCGCGCTCGCCGGGCCGATCCTGATCTGCATGATCCTCGGCATGATGATTCTGCCGTTGCCGCCGTTCCTGCTCGATCTGCTGTTCACGTTCAACATCGCGCTTTCGGTGATGGTGCTGCTCGTCAGCATGTACACGACGAAGCCGCTCGATTTCGCCGCGTTCCCGAGCGTGCTGCTGTTCTCGACGCTGCTGCGCCTGTCGCTGAACGTCGCGTCGACCCGCATCGTGCTGCTCGAAGGGCACACGGGCCCCGATGCGGCCGGCAAGGTGATCGAGGCGTTCGGCCACTTCCTCGTCGGCGGCAACTTCGCGGTCGGCATCGTGGTGTTCATCATCCTGATGGTGATCAACTTCATGGTGATCACGAAGGGTGCGGGCCGCATTGCCGAAGTGTCCGCGCGCTTCACGCTCGACGCGATGCCGGGCAAGCAGATGGCGATCGACGCCGACCTGAATGCCGGCATGATCAACGAAGAGCAGGCGCGCAAGCGCCGCAGCGAAATCGCGCAGGAAGCCGAGTTCTACGGCTCGATGGACGGCGCGAGCAAGTTCGTGCGCGGCGACGCGATCGCGGGCCTGCTGATCATGGTGATCAACATCCTCGGCGGGTTTATCGTCGGCGTCGCGCAGCACGGCATGAGCTTCGCGGACGCGGGCAAGAACTACACGCTGCTCACGATCGGCGACGGCCTTGTCGCGCAGATCCCGTCGCTCGTCATTTCGACGGCCGCCGGCGTGATCGTGTCGCGCGTGGCGACCAACGAGGACATCGGCACGCAGCTGACCTCGCAGCTGTTCTCGAACCCGCGCGTGCTCATGATCACAGGCTCGATCCTCGTGCTGATGGGCCTGATTCCGGACATGCCGCACCTCGCGTTCCTGGCGCTCGGCGGCGGCGCGATCCAGCTCGGCCGCGTGCTGAAGAAGCGCGCCGAGCGGCGCAAGTCGGCGTCGGCGCTCGTCGAGGCTTCGCCGGCCACGCTGACCGCGCCCGAGAACACCGAGGCGAGCTGGGACGACGTGACGATGATCGACACGCTCGGCCTCGAAGTCGGCTACCGGCTGATTCCGCTCGTCGACCGCAACTCGGACGGCGAGCTGCTCAAGCGGATCAAGAGCATCCGCAAGAAGTTCGCGCAGGAAATCGGTTTTCTGCCGCCCGTCATTCATATCCGCGACAACCTCGAACTGCGTCCGAACGGCTATCGCATCACCTTGAAGGGCGTCGAGATCGGCGTCGGCGAGGCGTACCCGGGCCAGTGGCTCGCGATCAATCCGGGGCAGGTCAGCGCCGCGCTGCCGGGCGCGCCGACCACCGACCCGGCGTTCGGCCTGCCGGCCGTCTGGATCGACACGAACCTGCGCGAGCAGGCGCAGGTGTACGGCTACACGGTGGTCGACTCGAGCACGGTGGTCGCCACGCACCTGAACCACCTGGTCGTCATGCACGCGTCCGAACTGCTGGGCCGCCAGGAAGTGCAGGCGCTGCTCGAACGGACGACGAAGTCGTCGCCGTCGCTCGTCGAAGAACTGGTTCCGAAGCAGGTGTCGATCACGACGCTGCAAAAGGTCCTGCAGAACCTGCTCGAGGAAGGCGTGCCGATCCGCGACATGCGCACGATTCTCGAATCGATCGCCGAGCACACGCCGAAGGTCACCGACGCGCACGACCTCACGGCGATCGTGCGCCTCGCGCTGGGCCGCGCGATCACGCAGCAATGGTTCCCGGGCAGCGGCGACATGCAGGTGATGGGCCTCGATTCGAATCTCGAGCGCGTGCTCGCGCAGGCGCTGACGACCGGTCCGAACCCCGGGCTCGAACCAGGCCTCGCGCAGACGCTGCTTACCGAAACGCAACGGGCGATGACTCGTCAGCAAAGCTTCGGCTACGCGCCGGTGCTGCTCGTGCAGCACTCGCTGCGCGCCATGCTCGCGCGCTTCCTGCGCCGCAGCCTGCCGCAACTGAAGGTGCTTTCGTACGCGGAAGTGCCCGACACAAGAAACATCAAGGTCGTTAACCTCATCGGGGGTCAAGCTTGAACATCCGTAAATTCACCGGCGCCACGAGTCGCGACGCGTTGCGCCTCGTTCGCGAAGCGCTCGGCGCCGATGCGGTCGTGCTGTCGAACCGGTCGCTCGCCGACGGCAGCGTCGAGATCGTCGCGCTTGCCGACAGCGAACTCGCCTCCATCGCGCCGGCTGCGGGCAAGCGCGCCGCCGCGGCGCTGGGCGGCGCGGCCGGCGAAGGCGCAGTGCGTGCCGGCGCGGTCTCCGGGTTTGCGAATCCGTATGCGAGCGGTTTGCCCGACGTGTTTTCGTCGGTATTCGGCGCGAGCCCCGAAGCGGGCGCCGACGGCGAACCCGGCGCGAGCGCGACCGAAGCGAAAACCGTGGCCGCGCTGATCGCGCCCGAGATCGAACCGGTGCGGCCGCGCCTCGAGAAGAGCGAACCGGCTGCGGTCGCGAAGCCCGCTGTGCCGGCCGCATCGATCATGAAGCCGGTGGAACGGCATCCGGCGCCGGCGCCGCGTCCGACGATGGCCGAAACGAATCCGTGGCTGATCGACCATGCGCAGCAGATCGCCGCGAAGCGCGATAGCCAGCCCGGCGACTACAGCAGCAAACAGCCGCCGCTCACGCCTGCGGCCGCCGCTGCGAAGGGCCTGGGCACGCCGAGCGCAGCGCCGGCACCGATGTTCGCGCCGGAGCCGGCATCGAGCGCGCGCCGCGACGATCCGCACGGCGCTTCGCTTGCCGCGATTCCGACGCTCACGAACGAGGCGCCGGACTGGGCGCGCGAAGCCGCGCAACTCGCCGCGCGCCGCGCCACGCAGCGCGCGACGACGGCGTCCGGCTATCCCGAGAACGTAACGGCCGCGGTCACCGACGCGATCAATGCGCGCATGTCGCAGATCGTCAACGAAACGGTGATGAACGAGCTGGCCTCGCTGCGCGGCATGATGGAAGAGCACTTCGCCGGTTTGCTGTGGGCCGATAGCCAGCGGCGCAGCCCGATCCAGTCGGCGCTCACGCGGCACCTGTTCGCAGCCGGCTTCTCCGCGCAGCTCGTGCGGATGGTGGTCGACAACCTGCCGGCCGTCGAAAGCTTCGACGCGGGCATGGAATGGGTGCACTCGGTGCTCGAGTCGAACCTGCCGGTGATGGAAAGCGAAGACGCGCTGATGGAGCGCGGCGGTGTGTTCGCGCTGATGGGCCCGACCGGCGTCGGCAAGACGACGACGACCGCCAAGCTCGCCGCGCGCTGCGTGATGCGCTACGGCGCGAGCAAGGTCGCGCTGCTGACCACCGACAGCTACCGGATCGGCGGCCATGAGCAGCTGCGCATCTTCGGCAAGATTCTCGGCGTGTCGGTGCACGCGGTGAAGGACGGCGCGGACCTGCAGCTCGCGCTGTCCGAGCTGCGCAACAAGCACATCGTGCTGATCGACACGATCGGCATGAGCCAGCGCGACCGCCTCGTGTCGGACCAGATCGCGATGTTGAGCCGCGCGGGCCAACCGGTGCAGCGTCTGCTGCTGCTGAACGCGACCTGCCACGGCGACACGCTCAACGAAGTCGTGCAGGCCTATCAGAGCGCGCCGGACAAGCAACCGCTCGCCGGCTGCATCCTGACCAAGCTCGACGAAGCGACGAATCTCGGCAGCACGCTCGATGCGGTGCTGCGCTACCGCCTGCCCGTGCACTACGTCTCGACCGGCCAGAAGGTGCCGGAAAACCTTTACGTCGCGACAAAGAAATTTCTCGTTCGCAGCGCGTTCTGCATCCCGCGCGATCATTCGCCGTTCGTTCCGCAGGAAGACGACGTGCCGGGTCTGCTCTCCGCGCTGTCCGCACGCTCGACTGCCGAGCAGCATGAGGTCCGGTTTGGCTAAGTTCGTGTCCGATCAGGCGGAAGGACTGCGGCGCCTGCTCGCGCGCCACGGTTCGCGCGCGATCGCGGTGACCGGCGGCACGGCCGGCGTCGGCTGTTCGACGACCGTCGTCAATCTTGCGGCGGCGCTCGCGGCGCAGGGCAAGGACGTGCTCGTCGTCGACGAGCATGCGGGCGAACCGCACGCGATCGTCGCGACGCCCAACGGCGCCGCGGCCGAGCGCTTCGTCGCATTTACGCGCGGCGAGCTGGCGCTCGATGCGGCGACCGATCGCCATAGCGCGGGCTTCGCGGTGCTCGCTGCGCCGCGCAGCCATCGCGACATGTGCAAGCCGTCGCAGCTGGCCGCGGTGTTCGACAGCACGGCCGATGTCGTGCTGATCGACGTGCAGTTCGAACGCGACGGCATGCTGTCCGACCTCGCGCTGCAGGCACACGACCTCATGATGGTCACGCGCGTGGCCGCGCAGGCGATCACCGATACGTACGCCTGCATGAAGCGTCTGCATTACGCGTATGCGATCGCGCAATTCCGCATGCTCGTCAATCACGTGCACAGCGTCTCCGATGCGCAACTCGCGCTCGACAACCTCGCGGCCGTCGCGGGGCGTTATCTGACCGTGGCGCTCGAAGGCGCCGGCTGCGTCGCGGCGGACCCGCTGATGACGCGCTCCGCGGAACTGTCGCGCTGCATCGTCGAAGCATTTCCTTCGGCACCTGCCGCGCGCGACTTCCGGCACCTTGCCGCGGAATTGCAGTACTGGCCGATGCGGCCAGCGATGTCATCGCGCGCGCCGTGGGCGGCGAGCGCGGCAGTCACGACGGCATCACACGCCGAACAACCGTCCGCACAACACGCCTGACAGGCAGCGGACAAGGGGAGCTCGATGTACAACGCTCAAGGAAAGATTTCTCAGGCCGACGTTCTGACGAAATACACGCCGCTGGTCCGGCGGCTCGGTCTGCAGCTGGTGGCAAAAATGCCGGCGAGCGTGGACCTCGACGATCTGATTCAGGCCGGCATGATCGGCCTGCTCGACGCCGCGAGCCGCTACAAGGAAGATCAGGGCGCGCAGTTCGAAACCTACGCGAGCCAGCGCATTCGCGGCGCGATGCTCGACGAGCTGCGCAGCAACGACTGGCTGCCGCGCAGCGTGCGGCGCACGTCGCGCGAGCTCGAGATGGCGGTGCACCAGGTCGAGCAGCAGCTCGGCCGCGCGGCCAGCGAAGCTGAAATCGCGCAGCACCTGAAGATGCCGCTCGACGAGTATCAGTCGATGCTGCAGGACCTGCACGGCAGCCAGCTCATCTATTACGAAGACTTCGACCGCTCCGCCGACGACGAGCCGTTCCTCGACCGCTATTGCGTCGATCACTCGGACCCGCTCTCGGCATTGCTCGACGAGAGCCTGCGCGGCGCGCTGATCGAGGCGATCGAGCGGCTGCCCGAGCGCGAGAAGCTGCTGATGTCGCTGTATTACGAGCGCGGGATGAACCTGCGCGAGATCGGCGCCGTGATCGAGGTGAGCGAATCGCGCGTGTGCCAGCTGCATAGCCAGGCAGTCGCGCGGCTGCGCGCGCGCTTACGCGAAATGGCGTGGGCGGCCGAGGAGAGCTAAAAAGGGCGTGCCCGCCTGATAAGGGTCCAGCGCGAGTTTATACCCTACAATGCAACGATAGGGTATAAAAGGGCGCCGGCTGGTCTTATACCCTACAATGCAATCGTAGGGTATAAATTTCCGCCGCCATGCCGACCTTCTACAACGATGCGCTGCAAACGCTGTACGCCTCCGTTGCGGAGCGTGCCGCCGCGCAAACGCAAATCCTGCTTCATTCTCCGGGCTCTGCGTCGATCAAGTCCGTCGCCGGAAAAAGCTACGTTTACTGGCGTGTCTATCTTGCATCGGGCAAGCGGGTCGAAACCTCGCTCGGCCGCGCGGGCGAGCCGGCAACCAACGCCACGCTCGACGCGAAACTGCAGGAAAGTTTCGAGATGCGCGGGCTTGCCGCCGACGTTCAGATATTACGCAAAGCCGGTTTCGCCGCAGCCGACAATTCCGCCGCCCTTACCATCGCGACGCTCTACAACGCGGGCATTTTCAGTCACGGCGGCGTGCTCGTCGGTTCGCATGCGTTCGGCGCGCTGCTAAACGGACTCGGTGTGCGCATGTCGGCGAACTATCGGACCGAAGACATCGATATCGGCAGCACCGGCGCGATTTCGGTCGCCATTCCGCAGAATCGCAGCTTCCTCGACATTCTGCGCGATAGCAGCCTGCCTTTTCTCGAAGTGCCGGAACTCGACGCGCGCCGGCCCGCGACGTCGTTCAAGGCGCGCGGGCAGCCATTGAAGGTCGATCTGCTCGTGCCGGGCACCGAAGCGTACGAAACGAAACCGCTGCCGCACCTGCGCGCGCATGCAACGGGACTGCCGTACTTCAGATATCTGCTGAACGAGCCCGTGGCCGGCTTTGTGCTCGGCAAGGAACATGCGGTTCCGGTCACCGTGCCGGATCCCGCCAGATTTGCGCTTCACAAACTGGTCGTCAGCACGCTGCGCGGTCCGGGGTTCGCCGCGAAAGCCGGCAAAGATCGCCGCCAGGCGGTGGTGCTCATCGATGCGTTGATGGAGCGCTACCCGGACTCGCTGGAAGCGGCGGCGGAAAGGATCGAGAAGAAGGCGCGGCCGCGTGTGTCGACGGCCGCTGCGCTTGCGGTGAACTTTGAACTGGATGTGTCGGAGCGTGCGCGCGATTTTCTCGCGGACCTGAGCCGCGCCGCCTGAAGCGCGCGTGTGCCTACAGCCCCGAATACATCGGCACCTTGCCGTCCGGGCCGTAGAACGTCGATGCCTTTTCGGGCGTCCCGCGCAGCACCGCCAGAATGCGGCGGTTGTAGTCCATGCGCGTGCGGATCATCAGGCCGTTGTTGAAGTTGAGCTTGCGGGCGCGTTCCGCCGATTTCTGCAGCAGGCCCCACTGCTCGTTCAGGCGCGCGTCCTCGGCTGCGGCGAGATCCATGCCGCGCTTGCCCGCCGGCAGGCCGCGTTCGCGCAAATGGTTTTCGCGCGCGCGTTCGAGCATCGCGAGCTTGTCGGCCATCGAGGTTTTCTGCTCGACGATCGGCTTCAGGATTTCGCCCGGATACGCCGTGGTCAGCGCTTTCTGTTCGACGGCGAGCAAGGAGGCAAAGGCTTCGACGGTCGCGTATTCGTCGATGATGGTGTCAAGCAGGGCGTCTTTCATCTCTCACTCAAACGTTAAACCGCCCGCATGACGCAGGCGACGCAGGTTTCTACATGCGTCCGCCAGTGAGAGCGCCCCGAGAAAGAACGTTCGGACGCTCAGCTGCCGGACGGCTGGGTGCCTTGCAGCAGGCTGCGTGCGGTTTCGAGCACGCCATCGGCAATTTTCGACGCATCGATTTTCAACGAGCCGTCGCGGATTGCCTGCTTGATCGATTCGACGTGGGCCGTATCGATATCGGCCGGGCTCGATGCGCCGAGCGCTTGCAGATGGCCCGCGAGCGCCGACAGGCTGACGTCCGCGGCCGCGCCGCCGC
Source organism: Paraburkholderia sp. SARCC-3016 (assembly GCF_031119615.1). Taxonomy (NCBI): domain Bacteria; kingdom Pseudomonadati; phylum Pseudomonadota; class Betaproteobacteria; order Burkholderiales; family Burkholderiaceae; genus Paraburkholderia; species Paraburkholderia sp. SARCC-3016. The sequence goes on from NZ_JAVHZD010000016.1 coordinate 148,060, forward strand.
TCGAGCTCGGGGCTGGCGTACGCGCCGTGGCGGCGCCGGCAGCGGCGGCTTCGCCTTGCTGGCCGCGCTGCACGCCGTTGCCGAGCGGCGCCAGATTCGGGTTGGTGCTGGAATCGACTTTCACGATGGGCTTCCTGAACGATTTGACCGTGATATCGGCAAACGCCGGCTGAAACTTTAGCGCAACCGGAGCCCGCTGTTTTTCCGTCTTCCGTCACCTTTTCCTTGTCTGAAACGCGCTCCTCAGGCCGAATCTGCCTTACATCTGGATCTCGACGGTCGAACCGTCCTTCACCACGCCGGTCACGATCTGGCCGTTCGTGGTCTTGACCCGCACCTGCTGGCCAGGCGTCGCGTTGTTCATCGCGCTGCCCTCCGCCGAAATCGAGAAACCCTCGCCCGATGCGACGACGCGCACCGTTTGTCCCGCCGTCACCGATGCGGCGCTGCGGATCGTGTCCTGGCGCAGCGGCAGCCCGGCGCCGATGCGCACGAGCGCGACCGCGCCGACGGCTTGCGACGGATCCGTGATCACCGTTTGCGGCAAGGTCGCGAGATCGCCTTCGTGGGCGACGAGATCGGCAGCGGTCAGCATTTCGCCCGGCGCGATCTGGCGCGACGCCGTGTAGTAGGTCGCCTGCAGCGAGATGCGCGCCTGCAGATAGAGCGTCCACGGGCGCGCGCCCGCGCAGCGCACGCCGACCGACGTGCGTCCCCACAGGCGCGCACCGACCGGCATGAACGGCTCGAGCGCCGTGCAGGCCGCGAGGCCGCGCGGGAAGGGACGCGCGACGTCAATCGTGATCTTGCCGGGCAAGCCGGCCGTTTGCTGCTGCAGGAACGCGAGCGCCGTGGCGCGGATCGTCTCGCCGTCCTGCTGGCCGGCGGGAACCGGGGCGGCATCGGACGCGCTCGCGGCCAGCGTGTTGGCGCCGCCGGCGTTGACCGTGGCCACAGACTGACCCGTGCCATTGGCCAGGGCGGCGCGCGGCGGCGTGTAACGCACGGGCTGCAATTGGGCTGTTTGCGCGGGCCGCTGGGGCGCCGGCGCTGCGGCTTGCGCGGCCCACTGCTGCGCTGCCCTGATCTGGGCAGCGTTCGCCTGCTCCGCCGTCATCGGCTGCACATTCGTCGGCTGTGTCCTGACCGCCGCTGTGCTGCCACCGGCACCGCCGAGTTGCGGCGGCTCGCCGCGCGCGGCAAGCGGATCGATCTGGATCGGCGCCGACGCGGCCGCCGTATCGGTCGCGTGGAAGTCGGAGGCGGGCACGCTGTAGCGCGCCTGCGCGTTGCTGACGACGACCGGCGCCACACCCTGCGCCGGCGGCTGCACGCTGACGCGTTGCAGCGTCACCGGTACGGCCGGCAACGCACGGGCAGTCATGACGCGCCCGCTCGTGACGGTTCCGCTCGTCGCGTTCGCGGCATAAGCACCTGGCGCCAGCTGCGCGCCAGGCTCGCCGGTTCCTGGAATGACGATCTGGCCATTGTCCGCGTCGAGGGCGCGCTGCGCCGCAGGCGTCGGACGCAGTGCGGCGAGCGCCGCCGCGCCCGGCTGGGTGGAATGAGCGGCGAGGCCCATGCGCGCGGCGAGCGCCTGCGCATCGGCGGGATTTTTTTCGCCGGGGCCGGGGATCACGATCGGTCCGCCATTGTCCTGCGCATACGCAAGCGTGGGCATTGCGCCGGCTGCAATCGATGCGAAAGGCAAGCCCGCGCCGGGCAACGCCATGCCGAGCACCGCCGCGACCGACGACACACGCCATGCACGCGACCCCTGCCGCACCACGCCGTGCAGCCGCGCGGCGCGAACCACGCCGGGCAGGGCAGCGAAAGCGGGCAGGGTCATGGCAACTCTCCGGAATCAGGGGCGAACGCGCGAGCCGCAACGGCCTGCGTGTACTAACGGCACAGGACGAATTCTAGGGAGCGGCCTCCCATCGCAAACGTTGAATAGAGGGGCGCTTCCCCGGCTATTCGTTCAATTGGCCCTTGCGTCGCGCCCCTAAGATGCACTCCATGCGAAAAAGCCTTTGCTGATTGCTTCCGCCGCCGACCATGTGCCGCCGCGAGGATGCGCAGGGGCGGGCAGGCGAATATGACCGCGGACCGTTCATACGGAGAGGTGTCCGATGCTTGACAGGCTCGATCAGGATTTTGCGTTCAACAAGGAAGCGCTCGACGTGCGCGCATACCGGCAGGAAGTGCTGTCGTCGAACATTGCGAACGCCGATACGCCGAACTACAAGGCGCGCGACATCAATTTCTCGTCGTCGCTCGCGGGTGCGTTGCGCCAAGCCAATGGCGAATCGGGCTTCGGCGCTTCGCGGCTTCAGATGGCGCAGCCGGCCGGCGTGACGACCGGCATGACGCTCGCGACGACCGAGCCCGGTCATATGGCCGGCAAGGCGAAGCTGATCCCGACGGGCGGCCCGGCTGAAGATTACGGCCGGCTCGGGTACCGGATTCCGGTGCAGCCCGCGCTCGACGGCAATACGGTCGACCTCGACTCGGAACGCGTGCAATTCGCCGACAACACGCTGCATCTCGAATCGGGCATGACGCTCGTGTCGTCGCAGATCAAGGGATTGCTGTCGGCGATCACGTCGGGAAGCTAACTCGGCAGCTAACAGAACATAACGGCATAACCAGCCGCGCAACAGCACTCAATTAACGCTACGGGATCAACGAAGGAGGCTCGACAGGCCATGTCATTGATGAACATCTTCAAGGTGGCGGGATCGGCGCTGACTGCGGAATCGCAGCGCCTGAACGTCACCGCGTCGAATCTGGCGAACGCGGACAGCACGACCGGTCCGGACGGTAAGCCCTATCGCGCGAAGCAGGTGGTGTTCGCGGTCGATCCGCTCGGCGGCGCTCGCTCCGCGTCGGGCCAGCAGGTCGGCGGCGTGCAGGTGACTGGCGTGGTCGACGACCCGACGCCGATGAAGACGACGTACGACCCGAGCAACCCCGCGGCGAACGCGGACGGGTATGTGACCTCGCCGAACGTCGACCCGGTGCAGGAGATGGTGAACATGATCTCGGCCTCGCGCTCGTATCAGGCGAACATCGAGACGCTGAACACCGCGAAGAATCTGATGCTGAAAACGCTGACGATCGGTACGTGACCCGGCAGCCAAGGAGAGTTTTTTGAGCACGCCAATTGGAAATAACGGCACTACCCAGACGAACGCGCCGACCGACACGATGGGCCCGAACGCGGGCACATCGGCTTCCGACCTTCAGTCGACGTTTCTGAAGCTGCTCATCACGCAGTTGCAGAATCAGGATCCGACCTCGCCGATGGACAGCTCGCAGATGACGTCGCAGCTCGCGCAGATCGACACGGTGAGCGGCATCGCGCAGCTGAACCAGTCGCTCGGCTCGTTGTCCGCGCAACTGTCGGCGAGCGAGGCGGGCCAGGCAGCGTCGCTGGTCGGCCGCACGGTGCTCGTGCCGGGCAATACGTTTACTGTCGCGCATCCGCTTAGCGCCGACGGCACGCCCGACACGAGCAAGGTGGCCGCATCGCCGTTCGGTATCAAGCTGCCGGCCGCGACGTCGGACCTGAAGCTGCAGGTGGTCGATTCGAACGGCAACGTCGTGAACACGATCGATCTAGGCCAGCAGCCGGCCGGCGTGATTCCGGTGCCGAGTTTCAAGGCGGTCGATGCAGGCGGCAAGCCGCTGCCCACGGGCAACTACACGTTCAACGTCGTGGACGCCGGCGGCGCCGCGACCGGCGACAACGCACCCGTCCCGCTGACCGGCTTCCCGGTGATCGGCGTCGTCACGCAGGCCGACGGAACACCAGGACTCACCCTGCAGACTGGCCAGACCATCCCTCTCAACGGCGGCGCATCGGCCATCCTTTAACAAGCATTCGATACGGAGCGCAACATGGGTTATCAGACAGCTTTGAGCGGCCTCGCGGCCGCATCGAACGACCTCGACGTGGTCGGCAACAATATCGCGAACGCGCAAACGGTCGGCTTCAAGCAGAGCACGGCGGTGTTCGCCGATCTGTATGCGAATTCGATCGCAACCGCAGTCAACAATCAGATCGGTATCGGTACGCGTCTCGCCGGCGTGCAGCAGGATTTCTCGCAGGGCGAAGTGACGACGACCGACGTGCCGACCAACATGGCGATCAACGGCAACGGCTTCTTCCAGATGCTGAACCCGAACGGCTCGATCACCTACTCGCGTAACGGCCAGCTCGTCGAGAACAAGGCGGGCTTCATCGTCGACGCCGAGGGCAACAAGATCATGGGTTTCCAGGCGAACGCACAAGGCCAGTTGCAGACAGGCCAGGTCGTGCCGATCCAGATTCCGAATTCGAGCCTGCTGCCGCCGGTCGCGACGACGAAGGCGACGTTCAACGTCAATCTCGATGCCGCCGCGGCGCAACCGAAAGACGCAACGTTCGACCCGAACGACCCGAGCAGCTTTACGTTCTCGACCTCGATCCAGACCGTCGATTCGCTCGGCGCCAAGACGACGGTCAACCTGTATTTCGTGAAGTCGGCCACGTCGGGCCAGTGGGAAGTGTTCGGCGGTCCGTCGGGCGCCACGCCCACCGACCTCGGCAGCATGACGTTCGATTCGTCGGGTGCGCTGACTGCTTCGGCGAGCCCGCCCCCGGCGAGCACCCCCATCACGCCGGCCGGCTCGTTCAGTCTTGCGATTCCCAATACCGACGGCGCAGCGGCGCAGACCATCACGGTCGACCTGTCGGGCACCACGCAGTTCGGCGGCGACGGCACCGATAGCGCGGCGACCTCGGCACCCTCGCAGGACGGCTTCGGCACCTCGCAGCTGTCGAACTTCACGATCGGCTCCGACGGCACGATCACGGGTTCGTACACGGACGGCCGCACCGCGGTGCTCGGCCAGGTGCTGCTCGCTACCTTCACGAACCCGAACGGCCTGCAGAACCTCGGTAACAACCAGTTCGCGCAGACGAACGATTCGGGCGAGCCGCAAGTGGGCGTGGCCGGCACGTCGACGCTCGGTTCGATTCAGGGCAGCGCGGTCGAAGCGTCGAACGCGGATCTGACCAATTCGCTCGTCGATCTGATCACCGCGCAGCGCAACTATCAGGCGAACGCGCAGACGATCAAGACGCAGCAGACGATCGACCAGACGCTGATCAATCTGTAACGCAGGCAAGCCTGGGCGGCTGTGCGATCGATGCGCGAGCCGCCCGGCAGCCGGATGCCAGAAAAGGACACGAGCTAGTCATGGACCGACTGATCTACACCGCGATGACGGGCGCCACGCAGGCGCTCGACCAGCAGGCCGTCGTCGCCAACAATCTCGCCAACGCGTCGACCACGGGTTTTCGCGCGCAGCTCGCGAACTTCCGTTCCGTGCCGATGAGTTTCGGCGACGGCTCGCAGGTCAACGACGTGACGACGCGCACATTCGTGCTGTCCGCGACACCGGGCTCCGACTACACGCCGGGTCCGATTTCGCAGACCGGCAACCCGCTCGACATCGCGATTCAGGGGCAGGGCTGGATTGCCGTGCAGACGCCGGACGGCAATGAAGCGTACACGCGCGGCGGCAATCTGCACGTCGACGAGAACGGGCAGCTCGTCAACGCGAGCAACCTGCCGGTGATCGGCAACGGCGGCCCGATCGCAGTGCCGCCCGAGGCCCAGGTGTCGATCGGCAAGGACGGCAGCGTGTCGGTGATTGCAGCCGGCGATCCGCCGAACGCAATCGCGCTGGTCGATCAGATCAAGCTCGTGAACCCGGATCCGAACACGATGTCGCGCGGCGACGACGGACTTTTCCGTACGGCCGACGGCAATCCGGCCGACCAGGATCCGAACGTGCAGATCGCCTCGGGCGCGCTCGAAGGCAGCAATGTGAATCCGATCAACGCGATGGTCTCGATGATCACGAACGCGCGTCAGTTCCAGATGCAGACGAAGATGCTGCAGACCGCCGACCAGAACGAGCAGTCGGCCAACCAGTTGCTGAATTTCAGCTGACGCGTCCTGCCGCAAGCGGGCTAGCCATCTGAAACACGTGGTGTAACACCAGGAGAATAAGACGTGAACCGTTCCCTCTTCATCGCCGCAACCGGCATGAATGCGCAGCAGGCGCAGATGGATGTGATTTCGAACAACCTCGCGAACGTGAGCACCAACGGCTTCAAGGGTTCGCGCGCGGTGTTCGAGGATCTGATTTACCAGACGCTGCGCCAGCCGGGCGCCAACTCGACGCAGAACACCGAACTGCCGTCGGGCAGCCAGGTCGGCACGGGCGTGCAGCAGGTCGCAACCGAGCGTTTGTACACGCAGGGCAACCTGACGCAGACCGGCAACTCGAAGGATGTCGCGATCAACGGCAACGGCTTCTTCCAGGTGCAGATGCCCGACGGCACGATCGCCTATACGCGCGACGGCTCGTTCCAGACGGACCAGCAGGGCCGGCTCGTCACGTCGAGCGGCTTCCCGCTGCAGCCGGCCATCACGGTTCCGCAGAACGCGACGAATCTGACGATCGGTCAGGACGGCACGGTGTCGATCACGCAGGGCAATTCGACGAATACGGTGAACATCGGCTCGATCCAGCTCGCGACGTTCATCAACCCGACCGGTCTCGACTCGATCGGTCAGAACCTGTTCCAGGAGACGCAATCGTCGGGCGCGCCGAACGTCGGTCAGCCGAGCCTGAACGGCATCGGTTCGCTGCAACAGGGGTTTGTCGAAACGTCGAACGTCAACGTCGTGCAGGAACTGGTGAACATGATCCAGACCCAGCGCGCATACGAAATCAACAGCAAGGCCGTGACCACGTCCGATCAGATGCTGCAGACGCTCAGTCAGATGCAGGTTTGAACGCACGTCGTCGCATCGAACAGGTGGTTATCCAGCAGGCGGTTACGAAGATGTCGCAGCTCATCAGTCTTATGGTTCGCACGAGCGCCGCGCAGGCGGCGCTGCGGCTCGCGGCGGCGGGGGCGCTCGCCGGCGCGCTTGCCGGCTGCGCGCTCGTGCCGAAAGAACCGATCGTGCAGCAGCCGATGAGCGCGGTGCCGCCCGTTCCTCCGCAACTGCAGGCGCCGGGGTCGATCTACAACCCGGGCACGGCGGGGCATCCGCTGTTCGAAGACCAGCGTCCGCGCAATGTCGGCGACATCCTGACCATCGTCATCGCCGAAAACATCAACGCAACCAAGCAGTCCGGCGCGAATGCGAACCGCAACGGCTCGACGAACGTCGCGGTTACGCAGGCCAACTTCCTGTCAGGCCTCTTCAACAAGGCCAATATCGCGGCGAACGGACAGAACCAGTTCACGGCGGCAGGCGGTGCAAATGCATCGAATACGTTCAACGGCGTGATCACGGTCACGGTGACGAACGTGCTGCCGAACGGCAATCTCGTCGTCAGCGGCCAGAAGCAGATGCTGATCAATCAGGGCAACGAGTGGGTGCGCTTTTCCGGCGTCGTGAATCCGAATACGGTGGCCGGCGACAACTCGGTGTTCTCGACAGAAGTGGCCGACGCGAAGATCGAATACTCGGCGAAGGGCTATATCGACGAAGCCGAGCAGATGGGCTGGTTGCAGCGCTTCTTCCTCAATATCTCGCCGTGGTGATGACGATGAACGCCTCGACTCTTCGTCACGCTTTGACCGGAACGGTCGCCCACTTCGGGCGCTTTGCCGCGCGCCGCGCCGGGCAGTCCGCGCGCGCCGCGGCGAGCGCCGCGCTGTTTGCCGTCGCGGTGTTCGCGCTCGTCGCCGGTTCGGCTCCCGATGCGCATGCCGAGCGGCTCAAGGATCTCGTCTCGATTCTGGGCGTACGCGACAACCCGCTGATCGGCTACGGACTCGTCGTCGGTCTCGACGGCACCGGCGACCAGACGACGCAAACGCCGTTCACGACGCAGACGCTCGCGAACATGCTCGCGAACCTCGGCATCGGCATCAACAACCAGCAGGCCGGTGCGACCAACGGCGGCGTGTCGCCGCTCTCGAACCTGCAGCTGAAGAACGTTGCCGCGGTCATGGTGACGGCGACGCTGCCGCCGTTCGCGCGGCCCGGCGAAGCGATCGACGTGACCGTGTCGTCGCTCGGCAATGCGAAGAGCCTGCGCGGCGGCACGCTGCTGCTCACGCCGATGAAAGGCGCGGACGGCACGGTCTACGCACTCGCGCAGGGCAACCTCGCGGTCGGCGGCGCGGGTGCCAGCGCGAACGGCAGCCGCGTACAGGTGAACCAGCTCGCGGCCGGTCGCGTCGCGGCCGGCGCGATCGTCGAGCGCTCGTTGCCCGTCAACGTCGCGCAGGCCGGCGGCATGATGGAAATGAACCTGAACGACATGGACTACGACAATGCGCAGAAGATTGTCGCAGCCGTCAACAATGCGTTCGGGCCCGGCACCGCGACCGCGCTCGACGGCCGCACGATCCAGCTGCACGCACCGAGCGATCCGGGCTCGCAGGTATCGTTCCTCGCACAGTTGCAGAACCTCGAGATCAAGCCCGCGAAGGCTGCCGCGAAGGTCATTCTGAACGCGCGCACCGGCTCCATCGTGATGAACCAGATGGTGACGCTCGATAGCTGCGCGGTCGCGCACGGCAATCTGTCGGTCGTCGTCAATACGCAGACCGTGGTGAGCCAGCCCAATGCGTTCTCGAACGGGCAGACGGTCGCCGCGCGCCAGTCGCAGATCCAGCTCAAGCAGGACAACGGGGCGCTCAAATACGTGACGGCCGGCGCCAATCTCGCGGACGTGGTGAAGGCGTTGAATGCGCTCGGCGCGACGCCGGCCGACCTCATGTCGATCTTGCAGGCCATGAAGGCCGCGGGCGCGTTGCGCGCCGACCTCGAAATCATCTAGGCAGGAAGCACGACCGATGAACGCGGATTCCTCAAAACCGGTAGCCGATCTCGACCAGCGCTTCGCACTCGACGTGCAGGGCTTCGATGCGTTGCGCATGCAGGCGAAGAATTCCCCGCAAACCGCATTGAAGAGCGCTGCGCGCCAGTTCGACGCAGTGTTCCTGCAGATGATGATGAAAAGCATGCGCGAGGCGACGCCGCACGACAGCCCGCTCGATTCGCGGGAAGGCGACCAGTTCATGTCGATGCTCGACGAGCAGATGGCGCAGCAGATGTCGTCGAAGGGCGTCGGCGTCGCCGACATGATGATCAAACAGCTGGCGCGTCAGGCTCATATTCCGCTCGACGGCAGCGATGCGGACACGGGCGGTGTCGCGGGCGGCGGCATGGGCTCGATTTCGACGCTGAACTCGCTCGCGCGCGCCTATGCCAATCCGGCCTCGAACGGCGCGCTGACGACGGGCCGCGGCTACTCGGCCAATAACGCGCTGACGCCGCCGTTGCGCGGCAACGGCCAGTCGCCGAAAGTCGATGCGTTCGTCGACAAGCTCGCGGCGCCCGCGCAGGCGGCCAGCGCGGCGACCGGCATCCCGGCGCGCTTCATCATCGGACAGGCCGCGCTCGAGTCGGGCTGGGGCAGAAGCGAGATCAGGAAGGCGGACGGCTCGACGAGCCACAATGTGTTTGGCATCAAGGCGACCAAAGACTGGACCGGCGACACGGTATCGACCGTCACGACCGAGTACGTGAACGGCCAGCCGCAGCGCAGGGTCGAGAAATTCCGCTCGTATGGCTCGTATCAGGAAGCGATGAACGATTACGCGAGCATGCTGAAGAGCAACCCGCGCTATGCGGCGGTGCTCACCGCCTCGCGCGGAAAGAGCGCGGCGGGTTTTGCGGCCGGCATGCAGCGCGCGGGCTATGCGACCGATCCGCACTACGCACGCAAGCTGATGTCGATCATGCAGCAGATGAGCCCGGCGGGGGCTCAACCGGTTGCGTCGCTCAATCTGGAATGACGCGGCGAGCCGCTTCAGCGGCTCTTTCACGCCGTAACCGTGCACGCACTGCGCATATTCCGCACGCCCCGGTCGCGATTTGCGACGGGCGCGTGCGCACGCGTGAAATTTATTTGCGGTCGAACTCTAAACTTCGCGGGATAATTGCCGCTATAGCGTAAAGATCGATTGCCGGAGGACACCGGCAAAACGGTCATGGAATACGCGTTTCGCCGGCACGGCCGGCGGTCCGCATCGCGAGACTACGACCATCATGGAACCCAATCTGTCGACCGCCCAGACGGATGAAGTCGAACCGACCGAACATTTCGGCCGCCGCAATCCGCTGGAAATCGGCGTGCAGCTGCGCAACCTCTTCAACCGCGGCGACTTTCTAACCGTGCAGTACAAGGGTGGCCAGCTCGTGACGCGTATCCTCGACGTCGACGTGCGCACGCAGACCTTCGTGTTCGACTGGGGCGCGCTGCCCGAGCAGAACCGCGGCCTGCTCGCGGCGCCGCATTGCCACTTCCTTGCGGCGCCGGAAGGCGTGCGCGTCGAGTTCGGCACCGGCGCGCCGCGCGAAACCTCGTTCGAAGGCCGCCCGGCATTCGAAGCAGCGTTTCCCGAGGTGCTGTACTACATCCAGCGGCGCGAGTACTTCCGCGTCGAGACGCCGATTCTGAACCCGTACTACTGCTCGGGAAAGCTGCCCGAGGGCGATTCGTTCCGCTTCGAAATTCATGATCTTTCGCTCGGCGGCATCGGGCTGCGCACAAACGACGACCGTGTCGCGACGTTGCCGTTGAGCACCGTGTTGCCGGACGTCGAAGTGAACCTCAATGGCAGCGGCATGCTCTCGCTCGATCTGCAGATCGTCTCGCTGCGCGCCACACCGTTGCCGCACGGCAGCGGCACGCGCTATCTGCTCGGTTTGCGTTTCATGTCGTTGCCGGGCAGCGCGGAAAATACGTTGCAACGTCTGATCACTCAACTCGAAATGAAGCGCCGCTCGCTCGTGCGCGCGTAAGTTCTCTAGCGGTGCACAGCGGCGCGGCGGCATGCGGCGCAGTGAATGTCACGCGTTCGACTTGTGCCATCTGGCCCGCGCGGACAGCTTCCGCTTACGAACCTTTCGGCGAACCTTGCAGCAAGCCTGCCCGCATACCCTCCGCTCCTGATATAGCGCCCAATTCCCCGTTTCATCCCCGTTTTGACTTGCGCCGGTGTTGCCGATAATGCAGCCTCGGCCGGTTCCGCCGCGCGCAGCCGGCAGCACCGCCGAGGTCTTCCGCAGAATCTTCGCCGACGTACGCGCAATCCCTAAATTTCGCGCCGTCCGCGCCGATATACCGCTTGTTCACGCAATCGGCGGCCTTCGCCGGACCCGCCTCTCAGGAGCATGCATGTCAGGAGGAAACCTTTTTAGCCTCGGTTTGACCGGACTGAATTCAGCGCAGCTCGGGATGTCGACCACGGGCAATAACATCAGCAATGCGGCGACGCCGGGCTACAACCGCGAGCTTGCGATTTTTGTCGAAGCGGGCGGGCTGCAGACGGGCTCCGGCTTCATCGGCGGCGGTGTGACGACGCAGACGATCCAGCGCCAGTTCAGCCAGACCCTGACGAGCCAGCTCTACAGCACGCAGTCCGAAAGCTCGTCGCTGAGCTCGTATTCCCAGCTGGTCACGAATCTCAGCAACCAGATCGGCGACCCGATTGCGGGAATCGGCGCCGACTTCACGGCCTTCTTCAACAGCCTGCAGACGCTGGCGGGCTCCGCGAACGATGGCCCGACCCGTCAGACGGTGATCAACGCCGCGTCGGTTCTCGCGGACGCGATCAACTCGATGGGAAACCAGATCGATCAGACGCGTCAGGGCATCAATACGACGATCTCGAGCACGGTCACGCAAATCAACAACCTGACCAAACAGATTGCGCAACTGAATGCGCAGATCGCCGCGGTCGGCCCTAACGGACAGCCGCCGAACCAGCTGCTGGACACGCGCGACCAGGCGGTTTCGCAGTTGTCGCAGCTCGTCGGCGTCAATGTCCAGCAGGCGAGCGACGGCACCGATACGATTTCGCTGCCGAACGGCATGACGCTCGTACAGGGTACTCAGAGCTACCAGCTGGGTACGACGCCGTCGCCGGACAATCCGTCCGAACTGGCGGTCACGTATCAGCAACCGGACTCGACCAAGCCCGGTTCGTTCGTCACCACGGTTCTGCCCGACTCGGCGATCAGCGGCGGGTCGCTCGGCGGCGTGCTGCAGTTTCGCAGCCAGACGCTCGATCCTGCCGCCCGGCAACTCGGGGCGCTTGCCACGAGCTTCGCCGCGCAGGTCAATGCGCAGAACGAACTGGGCGTCGATCAGAACGGCAACACGGGCGGACCGCTCTTCAACATCGGGGCGCCGAACGTCATCGCGAACACGAAGAACACCGGCGGTGCGACCGTGTCGGCCACGTTGACGAACCCGGCTTCGCCGCCGACCGACGACTACAAGCTGACGTTCGACGGCACGAACTACACGGTCACGGATGCGACCACGGGCAAGGTGCTCGGCACGTCGACGACGCCGCCGAGCGCAACGAACCCGATCGGCGGCGTGGCGATTACGATCAACGGCACGATGGCGGCCGGCGATTCGTTCACGATCCAGCCGACCTCGGGCGCACTCGACAGCTTCGCGGTCGCGACCACCGACGGCAGCGCGATCGCTGCGTCGTCGCCGGCGATCGCGAGCGCCAATCAGTCGAACACGGGCACGGGCAAGATCGCGATCGGCGCGGCGAGTTCGGGCTTCGTGATCAATGCGCCGGTGACGCTCACCTACGATGCCGCCACGGGCACGCTCACGGGTCTTCCGATCGGCTCGACGGTCACGTTCGGCAATCCGCAGCAAACCTTCACGGTCACGGCGGCTAATCCCGGCGTGCCGTACGACCCGACGAACGGCGACACCTATACGGTGACCAACCCGGGTCCGCCGGCGACGTCGCCGAACGGGATTTCGTTCACCGTGTCGGGCACGCCGGCCGACGGCGACACCTTCACGATCGGGCCGAACACGGGCGGCACGCAGGACGGCAGCAATGCGACCGCGATTTTCAACGTCAGCACCAGTACCGCGTTCGGCGGCACCACGCTGACGAACGGCTACGCGGAGTTCGTGAACAACGTCGGCAATACGGCCAGCAATCTCGAGTCGATGGCCACCGCGAAGAGCAGCACGCTTGCGCAGATCCAGTCGCAACAGCAGTCTGTATCGGGCGTGAACCTCGACGAAGAAGCAACGAACCTGCTCGAGTACCAGCAGATGTACCAGGCGAGCAGCAAAGTAATCCAGACCGCGCAATCGCTTTTTCAGACGATCCTGCAGGCACTCGGCTAAAGGTTTTCGACCATGCGTATCGCTACGACACAGATTTACGCGAACACGATCTCCAATATGGACAACCAGCAGTCGTTGCTGGCGCGACTCGAGCAACAGGCATCGACGGGCATTCGCGTTGCAACGGCTGCCGACGATCCGCTCGGCGCCGCGCAAGCGGTCCAGCTGTCGGCCACGGGGTCCGTTCTTTCGCAGTTCGCGTCGAACCAGAACACGGCGATCAGCCTGTTGCAAACCGAAGACACGACATTGAGCAACGTTTCGACGGCGCTGCAAAACGTGCTTACGCAATTGAATGCACTGGGCTCGGGCACCATCAACGACAGCAACCGGCAGGCGGCCGGAAAGGCGCTGCAGGGTTTGCGCGACCAGCTGATGACGCTGGCCAATACGACCGACGGCACCGGCAACTTCATTTTCTCAGGGTTCCAGGGCGGCACGGCGCCGTTTTCGAACGCCTCGAATGGCGGCGTGACCTATAACGGCGATCTCGGTACGCGTACGCTGCAAATCTCGAACACGACATCGGTCGCGACCACCGACAACGGCGCAAGCGTGTTTCTGAGCGTGCTGCCCGGTCTGTCCGACCCCGTTCCGGCCGGCGCATCGACGAACGCCGGTACCGGTGTGATCGGCCCGGTGTCGATTTCGACACAGGGCGCGGCGAGCAACAACAAGCCGTACTCGATCACGTTCCTGACCGATCCGACCACGGGCAACCTCGACTACCAGGTGAACGACACGTCGACCACGCCGCCCACGGCGATCGGCACGCCTCAAGCTTTTACGGCGGGTCAGCCGATCGATCTCGGCGGCGGCGAGAGCGTCGCGATTTCCGGCACGCCGGTCGCGGGCGATTCGTTCACGGTCACGCCGGCCGCGCAGGGCAACACCGACGTGTTCAAGACGATCGACGATGTCATCGCCGCGCTGCAGAATCCGGCGCAGGACGATACGGCCGCGATGGCGACCATCGAAAACGCGATCAACACCGCGCACACGCAGATCGACAACACGATGACCAACGTAGCCACGGTGCATGCATCCGTGGCGGGCCGCGAACAGCAGGTGACGGCGCTCGGCAAGATCAATTCGCAGCAGTCCTTGCAGACCACCACCGATCTGACCGACATCACGCAGGCCGATCCGTCTACCGTGTTCAGCCAGCTCACGCTGCAGGAGTCGATGTTGAGCGCGACCGAAACGACGTTCGCGTCCGTTTCGAAGCTGTCGCTGTTCTCGATGATCACGCCGTAAGCGCAGGACGCGCTCTACACGCTACGAAGCGGGCCGCAACGCAAGCGCGACGCGGCCCATTTCTTCGATCCCGTTATCGATCATCCGCGCGAAGAGCGGAATCATGTTCGGCAGCATCAGCTGGATCAGCAGCAGGCCGACGAGCATCGTGACCGCAAAGCCGATCTGGAAGATACCGATCTGCGGCGCCGCGCGATTCAGAATGCCGAGGCACAGGTTCGCGATCAGCAGCGCCGCCACGACCGGCAACGCGATCAGCACGCCGCCCGCAAACAGCGTCGCGCCCCATTCGGCAAGCATGCGCCAGCCGGCCGCACTCAGAAGGTTCGCGCTCACCGGTACCGACTGGAACGTCATGACGAGCGCGCTGATCACCTGCAGGTGGCCGTCGAGCGCGACGAACACGAGCATGGCGATCATGTTCAGCAGCATCGACAGCACGTCGGTCGAGCCATGCGACTGCGGGTCGATCAGCGTCGCGAAGCCGAGGCCCATGCCGAGGCCCACGATCGCGCCGGCCGTCTCGATCGCACCGAACACGATCTGCATGGTGAAGCCGAGCGCGAGCCCGATCAGCAACTGATTGACGAGAATCCACGTGCCCGCGGCCGAAAACACCGTGACCTGCGGCATCGCGCCGAGCGTCGGCGCAACGATCACGGCCATGAATGCGGCGAGGCCAACCTTCACGCGGATCGGCACCGACGCGTGACCGAGCACCGGCGCGCTTGCCACGAGCGCGAGAATGCGCACGAACGGCCAGAGAAATGCGGTGAGCCACGCGTTCAGCTGCGCATAGGTGACGGTAAACATGACGGGCGAATCCGGATGCGACGACGGGCGAGCATGCGCCGCGTCGCGTCGCGATTTTTCAGTTTGCGACGTTCGGTATGTTCACCAGCACCTGGCGCATATAGTCGATCATCGTCTCCAGCATCCACGGGCCGGCGATCACGAGCGTGACGCCGACCGCGGCGAGCTTCGGAATGAAGGTCAGCGTGCTTTCGTTGATCTGCGTCGCGGCCTGGAACAGGCTCACGATCAGACCGACGATCAGCGCGACGAGCAGCAGCGGTGCGGCAAGCAGCAGCGCAACGCGCATCGCGTCGTGCGAAAAGGTCATTACGGTTTCCGGCGTCATCGCGGGTTGCTCCTGCGTCGGTTGAAAATCAGGTGGTATCGGTAGAAAGCGGGTAAGAAAGCGCGTGAAAAGCGCCGCGAAAACGCGCGCGGCTATGTGAAGCTTTGTGCGAGCGAGCCGATCAGCAGCTGCCAGCCGTCGACGAGCACGAACAGCATCAGCTTGAACGGCAGCGAAATCGTGACCGGAGAGACCATCATCATGCCCATCGACATCAGCACGCTCGCTACCACGAGGTCGATGATGATGAACGGAATGTAGATCGTGAAGCCGATCTGGAACGCGGTCTTGAGCTCGCTCGTCACGAACGACGGCACGAGCAGCGACAGCGGTACGTCTTCGGGACCCTGCATCGGCGGCATGTGCGCGATCTTCGCGAACAGCGCGAGATCGGTTTCGCGCGTCTGGCGCAGCATGAAGGTCTTGAACGGCGCGACGCCGCGCTGGACTGCGTCGTCCATCGAGATCGTGCCTGCGGAAAACGGCTTGTAGCCGTCGTTGTACGCCTTGTCGAGCACCGGCGACATCACGAACAGCGTCAGAAACAGCGCGAGGCCGACCATTACCTGGTTGGGCGGCGTGGTCGTCGTGCCCAACGCCTGGCGCAGCAGCGACAGCACGATGATGATGCGCGTGAAGCTCGTCATCATCAGAACCATCGCCGGCAGGAACGACAGCATCGTGAGCACGAGCATTGTCTGCACGCTCAGCGAATACGTCGTGCTGCCGTTCGGGCCTGGCGTTGCGTTCAGCGCGGGCAGGCCTGCGACCTGGGCGAAGGAAAGCGACGGCAGCGCGAGCATCAGCGCCGGCAGCAGCCATGCCGCCAGCGGGCGCCGCCGCGCCGACGAAAGAAAGTGCACGAGCGAGGTCAACGAGCGGGCCGCGCCGTCACGGCGCATCGCGGAACGAAGCACTTCCATCTATCGATCTCCGCCGCTGTGTCGCTGTAGTCGTTTCGCCGCTTCGCTTTTCAGCGCGTCGCGAAAGCGCTGGCCGAACGTGCCGGGCAGACCGCTGCCGGCCGAGGAAGCGGCGTGGTGGCGATCCGCGGAAGGGGCGGCGAAGCCATCATGAGCGGCGTGCGGGCCTGGGCGGCCGGCGCCGGCCGCGCCAGTCGAGCCGGCCGGCATCGCATACAGCAGCCGAACATTGCCGGGCGCCGCGCCGAGCACGAGCCACTGGTCGCCGATCTCGACGACGGTGACGCGCTCCTTGCCGCCGAGCGACGTGCCGCCGACCGTTTTCACGAGACCGCCGCGTTGTCCGGGCTGCAGGCCGAGCCGACGCGCGAGCCACGCGCAGCCGAACACGAGTCCGATGACGACGGCCAGCCCGACGATGGTCTGCACGAGCGCGCCGACGCCAAGCGCCGGCACCGCGGACCCCGCGCCGACGCCCGAGGCGATCTGCGCGGCATGGTTGACTGCATTGAGGTCCGCGGCCCTGGCGGGCAACGCAGCCAGAAGCAAAAAGGCCGGCAAAAAGGCTGGCAAAAACGCTGCGAACGGAACGAGCCGCATCGCGAGCACTGCGGGTTTCATCGATTGAGCTTCCGGATCCGCTCGGACGGCGTGATGATGTCGGTCAAACGGATACCGAACTTGTCGTTGACGACCACGACTTCGCCCTGCGCAATCAGACACCCGTTGACGAGCACGTCCATCGGTTCGCCGGCGAGACCGTCGAGCTCGACGACCGAGCCCTGCGCGAGCTGCAACAGGTTGCGGATCGCGATCTTCGTGCGGCCGAGCTCGACCGTCATCTGGACAGGGATGTCCAGGATCATGTCGATATCGTTGCGCGTCGCGGTCGACGTTACCTTCGACAGCGGCTGGAACACGCCTGCCGCGGCGGGCGCCACCTCATTGCCGTTCTGTTCGGCGAGCGCGGACGCCCAATCGTCGAGTGCGGTTTCGTCGGTTGCTTCGCCCGCGCCTTGCGCGGCGGCTTCCATTTCCGGCGCGAGTTCCGGCAAGGGCATTGCCGGCGCAGCGTTGGGGGTCGGGGTAGGGGTCCCGTTCAGATCACTCATATCCGCCTTCCTTCATCGTGTCCGCGGCGCTGATCATCTTCAGGACCCGCAGCGCGTATTGACCATTGAAAATTCCGTAACCGCATTCCATCACCGGCACGCCATCGACCTTCGCGGTGATGAATTCGGGGATGTTGATCGGCAGCACGTCGCCCGTTTTCATGTTCAGGATTTTCTCGAACGTGATCGGGATCTGCGCGAGGTCGGCGGTCAGCTCGACTTCGGCGGCCTGCACCTGCTGCGACAGCACGCGCACCCAGCGGCGGTCCACTTCGAGCGCCTCGCCCTGGATCGGCGAAGACAGCACGTCGCGAATCGGCTCGATCATCGAGTACGGCATGCAGATATGCAGCGTGCCGCCGGTCGGTCCGAACTCGATCGAGAACTGCGTGACGACGACCACCTCGTTCGGCGTCGCGACGTTCGCGAACTGCGTATGCATTTCGGAACGCACGAATTCGAACTGCAGCGGGCGCACGCTTTTCCACGCGGTCGTGTAATGCTCGAACACGAGGCTCAGCAGCTTGCTGATGATGCGCTGCTCGGTCTGCGTGAAGTCGCGGCCTTCGACGCGCGTATGGAAGCGCCCGTCGCCGCCGAACAGATTGTCGACCACGAAGAACACGAGGTTCGGATCGAACACGAACAGCGACGTGCCGCGCAGCGGCTTTACGTGCACGAGGTTCAGGTTCGTCGGGATCGGCAGGTTACGCGTGAACTCGCTGTACTTCTGCACTTTCACCGGGCCGACCGAAATTTCGGCCGTGCGCCGCATGAAGTTGAAGATGCCGACGCGCATCAGTCGCGCAAAGCGCTCGTTGATGATCTCGAGGCCGGGCATCCGGCCGCGGACGATCCGCTCCTGCGTGGCGATGTTGTACGGCCGCACGCCGGCACGTTCGGCGTGCTCGGACTTCTCGTCGTGCTCTCCGGTGACGCCTTTCAGGAGGGCATCGACCTCCTCCTGGGACATGAACTCTTCGTGGCCCATCTCGATTCCTTGTGCGTCGGTTCGCCTATTGAGAGAGACGCGCGGGTGCGCGACGCAGCGTCACTGAACGACGAACTCGGTGAACAGCACGTCGTCGACATGGACCGGCGCGCCGCCGGTATCGGTCGGCTGTTCGATCAGCGCGGCGAGTTCTTTTGCGAGTGCGCGTTTGCCGTCGAGCGGCGCGAGTTCATCGGGGTGTTTGTTCGACAGCGCGAGCAGCACGCGGCTGCGAATCTCCGGCATGTGCTGGGTCAGATGTTCCTGCGTCTGCTGGTCGTTGAGCTTCAGCGTCAGGCCGATGCGCAGATAGTGCTGTTCGCCGTCGTCCGATTGCAGGTTGACGGTCATCGGCTCGAGCGCGAAGAACACCGGCACCGGCGCGGGCTTCGGCGCCTGCGCGGCGGGCTGAGCCGCCGCGGCGGATTCGTGGCGGCTCATGTAGAACCAGGTGCCGCCGCCCGCGAGCGCGGCCGCGACAAGTGCGATCAGCGCGATCATGAGCGAGCGTTTGATCAGCCCGGGCGAGCGCGGCGGTACGGCGGCTTGCGGGTTTGCGGTCGTGGTGGCCATGTGTCGTGTCTGTGATTGCGGCGGCTGTCCGAGGTCAGCTCGAAGTCAGTTTGATAGCGTGCATTGTTCGTTAAATGCAAGCCCTGTGATGGGCCGAAAAGAGGGGAGATTCGTGGCTAACTCAGGGGTTTGGGGGACGCCGCGCGCGGTGCGTTTTTGCCTGCGCGCCGAACGGCGACTAAGCTGCACTTCGAGGCAAACAGCTTTCATAGGGCGACCTGCAAAGGCGTGTCACGTTGGGCAACATTGCTCCGAGCGCCCGTCAATGGAGAAAGCCGATGGACAACGGGCGTCTTCCCCGGCACTCGAACGGTTGGCCCCGATTACGCTTCGCGGGCTTCGTGGCTTTCCGTTTCCCGCTCATGTGTGCGACGTTCGTCTCGATCGCCGGCTCGCAGCAAGCAACGGCTGCCTGCTCATGGCGCAACGGCCAGACGACACGCGACTACACGTTCAACATTCCGTCGCTCATGGTTCCGCGGGATGCGGCAGTCGGGACGATTCTGTACACGCCGCCGTACCAGTCCGCTATTCCCTCCAGCGGCGCCTACGCAACCTGCAGCGGCAATACGCCGGTCGTCCGGGCAGTGACGGGCGGCACGCAGTTTTCGACAAACCCCTACACCTATGCGACGAATGTTCCGGGCATCGGCATGCGCTTTTTCGATACGGACGGCGCCAACTTCTTCCGGTACTACGGCGCAGGCGCGCAGGAAATCTACAACGGCGACTGGGCTTTCAACGGCATGAAATTCGGCGTGCAGGTTGTCGTGATCGGCAAACCCGAGGCCGGAACGATCAACGGCACGTTGTACGCGACCATGAGTCTCGGGACGCTTACCGTAGCTAATCTGCGCGTCACGACGGCGTCCGTGGCCGCCGCCGCGTGCACGGCTGCCGCGACGCAAACGGTCGTGCTGCCGAACGTCTCGGGTTCGGCGCTGCCTTCGGTGGGCGCAACGACCGGATCGACGCCATTCGCTATCAGGTTGTCCGGCTGCCCGAAGGGCCTCAAGCAGATCCAGTATCAACTCGACCCGCCCGATGGCGCGATCGATGCGGCAAACGGCACGTTTGCGCTGAGCCGCGATTCGACCGCGAAGGGCGTTGCATTGTCCGTGACCGATGCGGCGCAGGACGTTATCAGACTGCAAACGCCGCAGATGGTCCCTGCCTACGATCCGCAAACCGGCGGCGACTTGCCGATCAACCTTGCGATCCGTTACTACCGGACCGGTCCTGTCGTGCCGGGCACGGTCAAGGGAACGCTGATCTATACGATGTTCTATCAGTAGCCTGCAACCGGCGGCGCGATGAGCCGCGCCAACCGTGCTGACGCGCTCACGCAAACGTATCGACGAGCCCCACCGTCCTGCGCGTCGGGCCCGACGTCGTCACCGTCGTCGCTGCCACGTCGTTTGCGGCGCCGCCGTCATAGCCGCCGCGGCTGCCGCTGCTCCTGCCGCCGTCCTGCGCCTGCTGCCCGCTCTGCCGCGCGAAGCCGTCGCTGACGCTGGTGCTGCCAAGGCCGATGCCGTTCTGCTCCATCGCCTCGCGCAGCTTCGGCAGCGCGGCCTCGATCGCGGCGCGCACTTCCTGGTGCTGGGAGACGAACAGCGCATGCGCGTGATTGTCCGCGACTTGCAGCACGACTTGCAGCGGCCCGAGATTGGCCGGGTTCAGCGTCAGTTCGGCGCTTTGCTGATGCAGGTTCGACATGAACACGACCTTCTGGCTCAGCGCTTCGTCCCAGTCCGTGCTGCCCACTTCGGGGGCGAGCGCATTGTCGGCATAAGCCGCGCTGCCCGACTTCGCCGATTGCGACGCGCCAGCGCCGCTGCTCGCGCCGGCACCGCCCGCTTGCGAGGCGGCCAGCGCGGCATTGAGCGCATCGATACCGTCGGTCGCGGCGGGCAGGCTTGCCGCGGCGCTCGCGTCGGCGTTGGCCGCGGCCGATGCTGCCGCTGCGGCGCCCGCGCTTGCCTGCGTGGTCTGCTGCGCTTGTGCGGCCGTGGTGGCGACGGACGCGTTGTCCGCCTGCATGCCGCTGTTCGCCGCGCCGTTCGCGCCCGCCTTCGCATCGCCGAGCATCGGACCGATGCCGAAGCCCTTGCCGTTCGAATTGCCGTGGCCGCCGCTCACGAGGTCGGCGTTCGTCTTGTCGGTGCCGGCGCCGTTGGCTGCGCCTGCCGCGAAGTTCTGCACGGGCAAGGCAGCCGCCAGATCGGTGCGGCCGCTGTTCAGCGCCGCCAGCGCCGAGTCGACCTTCTGATGCATGGACTTGCCGCCCGTCGACGGACCGCCGAGTCCTTTGTGATCGCCGGTGCCGTCGCCGGTCTTCGCGTCGCCGGCGAGCGCTGCCGCGGCAGCGTCCGCGGCGGCCGCGTCGGCGGCTGCGTTAGCGTCGCTGTCCGCATCGGCTGCCGCATTCGCGCGGGCCTGCGCGGCGGCCGCAGCCGCCGCGGTTGCCGCAGCGGCCGCCGACGCCTGTGCGCCATTCGACGCCTGCGTGTCCTGCGACTTCGAATTCGCGTCGCCGGCCTTGCCGTTGCCTGTGTTGCCCGTGTCGCCCGCCTGCTGCGCGCTGCTGTCCGTCGACGACGAAGACTTTGCCGTCGACGCATCCTGCGACGACCCCGGCTGCGCCGGTTGCGATGCCTGCGTGCTGTCGCCCGGATGCACGGTGCCGGTACCGCTCGACGCGGTGTTGTTGTCCGCGCCATTGTTCTGCTGCGGCTGCGAGCCCGATGCGCTCGACGCGGACGAAGACGGCTGCGTGCCCGGCGCCGGTTGCGTAGGGGCGCTCACGTTTGCTGCGTTCGTCTGCGCTGCGATGCTTTGCTGCAGCGTCTGCGCGAAGAGCGTCGAGTTGCCCGTGCTGGCGGAATGCGATACGGCTGCGCCTTGCGAGGACAGCAGCGAATCGATCATCGAAATTTTCGACATGATGTTTCCCGTCGGTCAAAGCCCCGATCCCGCCGTCGGCAAGGAGGGGGCACGATAGTCAAACCAGGTCCAGTCAATCCGGCCAATCCGGCCGCTTTCCACACGCGGGACGCGCGGCTTCCGTTACACGTTGCCGGCGCGCATCCTCAACGCGCGTGCGCCGAACTCGTCGGCATCCTTCTGTTCGCGGCGCGCGAGTTTCAGCGCTTCGGCGGCATCGCCGCGCGCCTGCAGCACCTCGTACGAGCCGAGCTTCTGCTTCTGCTTCTGCCATTCCGGCTTTGCCGCCTCGACGCGGGCCGTTGCCGCAGCGAGCTGCCGACGCTGCTGTTCGATCGCCGCATCGAGCGTGTCGATGAACGCCTGGAAGTTGCGCATATTGCCCGCCGCCATGCCGAGCTGCGCGGATGTCGTAAAGCGCGTGTAGTACTCGTTGCGGTATTCGATCAGCGCGTTCAGCTGCGATTCGAGATCGTTGCGCTCGCGCTGCGCACGGCCAAGGCGCTGCGCGGCGGCGTCGAGTTCTTCCTGAGCCAGCTCGATCAGCATCTGCAGCGGGGTAGGGTCCGCCATCTTCAGCCTCCTTCGTTGAACAGCGCGCCAAGCGCCTGCAGGCTCGCGTCGAATGGCGCGCATTCGCGAAAACCTTGCTGCAGGAACGCCTCGATGCGGGGATACAGGGCGATCGCCCGGTCGAGCAGCGCATCTCGCCCGCTCGAATAGGCGCCGACATTGATCAGATCGCGGTTGCGCTGGTAGCGCGACAGCATCTGCTTGAACATGCGGGTCTTTTCCAGATGCTTGTCGTCGATGAGCGCGGTCATCGCACGGCTGATCGAGGCTTCGATATCGATCGCCGGATAGTGTCCTGCTTCGGCGAGCGCGCGCGACAGCACGATATGGCCGTCGAGAATCGCGCGTGCCGAATCGGCGATCGGATCCTGCTGGTCGTCGCCTTCGGTGAGCACCGTGTAGAACGCGGTGATCGAGCCGCCGCCCTCGGGCCCATTGCCGGTGCGCTCGACGAGCGCGGGCAGCTTCGCGAACACCGACGGCGGATAGCCTTTCGTGGCCGGCGGTTCGCCGATCGCGAGCGCGATCTCGCGCTGCGCCATCGCATAGCGCGTCAGCGAATCCATCAGCATCAGCACGTGCTTGCCCTGGTCGCGGAAATATTCGGCGAGCGACGTCGTGTAAGCGGCGGCCTGCATCCGCAGCAGCGGCGAGATGTCGGCCGGCGCCGCGACGACGACCGAGCGCGCGAGACCGTCCTTGCCGAGAATCTGCTCGATGAATTCCTTCACTTCGCGGCCGCGTTCGCCGATCAGGCCGATCACGATCACTTCGGCGCTCGTGTAGCGCGCCATCGTGCCGAGCAGCACCGACTTGCCGACGCCGGAACCCGCGAACAGGCCCATACGCTGGCCGCGGCCGACGGTCAGCAGTCCATTGATCGCGCGCACGCCGACATCGAGCACCTTGTGGATCGGCTCGCGGTGCAGCGGGTTGATGGTCGGCGCGGTCAGCGGCGCGTCGTCGACGGCGGCGAGCGGGCCGAGGTCGTCGAGCGGCTTGCCCGACGCGTCGAGCACGCGGCCGAGCAGCCCCCAGCCGACCGGCAGGCGCTTCGCGCCCGTCATCGGGTCTTCGACCGGCGCCGTTTCGAGCGGATAGACGCGAGCGCCCGGCAACAGCCCGTGCACTTCGGTGGTCGGCATCAGAAACAGACGATCGCCGCTGAAGCCGACCACTTCGGCTTCGGCCATCGGCAGCGTGCTGCCGGGCGGCAATTCGATCATTACTTCGGAACCGACCGAAAGACGCAGCCCGACCGCCTCGAGCACGAGGCCGGCGGCGCGGGTCAGCCGCCCGCAGGCGCGCAGCGGCTTCGCGATCGCATTGCGCTCGCGCAGCGCGTCGAGCCGCTGGCGCCATGCCTGCAAATGAGGATTGTCGGCGGCGATGGCCGGCCGCGCATGCGGCGCATTCGACCCGACCGACGCCAGCGCGATCTCGCGCTCGAGCGGCGTGAGATCGTTCGTGTGGATGTCGTCGAGGGTCGGCGGGCTTACCATGTGCTCACCTTGCCGAGCGCGGCCGCGACGCGCTCCCAGCGCGAGCCGATGGTCGCGTCGACTTCGCCGGTCGCGGCCTGCGCACGGCAGCCGCCGCGCTCGATCGCGGGATCGGTGCGCACGTTCCAGCCGCGCGCACGCAGTTCGTCCATCAGATACGCCTCGACGATCGGCAGATCGGTCGGGCTCACGATCAGATGCGGCGCGCCGGTCAAAGCCGGTTCGGCCGCGATCACTTCGCGCGCCGCGGCGAGCAGCGCGGTCGGGTCGTGCTGCACATGCTGGCGCACGACCTGCTGGGCGATGTCGAGCGCGAGCGCGACGAGCGTCTCGGCCACTTCGCTTTGCGCGGCGCCGAGCGCGCCCGTAAACGAATCGGCGATCGCGATCACGCGTTCGGCTTCCTTGCGCGCTTCGGCGCGTCCCTGTTCGACGCCCTTCGCGTGTCCCTGCTCGTAGCCCGCCTGGTAGCCGAGCGCCTGTCCGGCCACGTGGCCCGA
The DNA here is from genome assembly GCF_031119615.1 of Paraburkholderia sp. SARCC-3016. NCBI lineage: Bacteria > Pseudomonadati > Pseudomonadota > Betaproteobacteria > Burkholderiales > Burkholderiaceae > Paraburkholderia > Paraburkholderia sp. SARCC-3016. Next base: position 172,844 of record NZ_JAVHZD010000016.1, read on the forward strand.
CGCGACTCCCTCGGCATGCGCAGCGTCGCGAAGCCGTTGCAGCTCGGCTTCGATGTCGCGTTCTTCTTCAACGGGATCGGGTTCCGGCACCGGATCGAACGATGCCATCTCCCACCGCTGATACGCGGACAGTGTGTCGCTGCGCGCGGACTCACGTTCAGACATATGCGTCTTCCGCCTTGCCGCCGATCACGATCTGGCCGCTCTCGGCCAGATTGCGCACGATCTGAAGGATGCGCCGCTGCTGCGTCTCGACTTCGGACACGCGCACCGGACCGCGCGCATCGAGGTCTTCGGCGAGCAGTTCGGCCGCGCGCTGCGACATGTTCGACAGGAACTTCTGCCGAAGCGCGGGCTGCGCGCCCTTCAGCGAGATGATCAGCGCCTCCGATTCGACTTCCTTCAACAGCAGCTGGATCGCGCGGTCTTCGAGGTCGAGCAGGTTCTCGAACACGAACATCTGGTCGATGATCTTCTGCGCGAGCTCCGCGTCGTACTGGCGCACGTTTTCGAGCACCGATTCCTCGTGGTTGCTCGGCATGAAGTTGAGGATTTCCGCCGCGGTGCGGATGCCGCCCATCGGGCTGCGCTTGAGGTTGTCGCTGCCCGAAAGAAGGCCGGTCAGCACGTCGTCGAGTTCGCGCAGCGCGGCCGGCTGGATGCCGTCGAGCGTCGCAATACGCAGCAGCACGTCGTTGCGCAGGCGCTCGGTGAAGCACGCGGCGATTTCGGACGCCTGATCGCGGTCGAGGTGCACGAGAATCGTCGCGATGATCTGCGGGTGCTCGTTCTTGATCAGTTCGGCGACGGCGGCCGAGTCCATCCACTTGAGGCCTTCGATGCCGCTCGTGTCGCTGCCTTGCAGGATCCGGTCGATGATCGCGCCGGCCTTGTCTTCGCCGAGCGCCTTCGTCAGCACCGAGCGGATGTAGTCGCTCGAATCGAGCGAGAGGGCCGTGTGCTGCTCCGCTTCGCGCGCGAATTCCTGCAGCACCTCGTCGACCTGCTCGCGCGTGACGTTGCGCAGCGCGGCCATCGCCACGCCGATCTTCTGCACCTCGCGCGGGCCGAGGAATTTGAATACCTGCGCGGCCTCTTCCTCGCCGATCGACATCAGCAGCAACGCGCTCTTGGTTATGCCTTCAGCGTTCATCGGATACCCAGTTCTTGACGACGGTGGCGACGATCTTCGGATCCTGGCGCGCAATCTGGCGCGCGTACTCGAGGTTCTTCTCGAACCGGTGCTTCTCGTTCTCGAATGCGAGCAGCGCCGCGTCCGAGCCGCCTTCCTCGACCTTCGCCGAAGCCGGCACGCCGTCGAGCAGAATCGGTTCGTCCGATGCCGACGCGAGCGCCGCAACCGGCGTCGCTTCGACCGGCGGCGGGAACGCGCGGCGCAGGGCCGGCTTCACCATCACGAAATAGAGGAACAGCGCGACCGCCGCGATGCCGAGATAGGTCGCGATCTGCTTGCCGAGCGCGATCATGTCCGGCTGGCGCCACCACGGCAGGTTCGCATTCGGGTCGACCGGCAGCGTGAACGGGCTGTTGACCACGTTGACCGAGTCGCCGCGCTTCGCATCGAAGCCCATGGCGTCCTTCACGAGCTGCTCGACTTGCGCGAGCTTGTCGGCCGGCAGCGCCTGCTGCGTCGTGTGACCCTTCGCGTCGGTGTGCGGCAGGTAGTTCACGACCACCGCGACCGACAGCCGCTTGATGCCGCCGCCGCCTTGCTGGAAGTGGCGCACGGTCTTGTCGAGCTCGTAGTTCGTAGTCGAATCCTTATGGTCGCTGATCGGCGTCGGCGGCGTCGCGCCGCTCGCGCCGTTCGGCGCGTCGATCGGCGCCTGCGTGGACTGCGGCGGCTGGTTCGACAGCGCGCCCGGCACGCCCGAGGCGCCGGCCTGCTGCGTCTGGACATCGCTGCTCGACTGCTGGCTGCGGATTGCGGCCTGCTGCGGGTTGCCGTTCGGCTGGTAGGTTTCGGCGGTCTGCTCGACCTTCGAGAAGTCGATGTCGGCGCTGACCTGCGAGTGCGCATTGCCGGCGCCGAACAGCGGCGCAAGGATCGCGTCGATGCGCTGCTGCGTATCGCGCTCGACCTGCTTGACATATTTGAGCTGCGTCGCGTCGAGCCCGGTGCCGGCGCTCGGCTGCGTCAGCAGATTGCCGTCCTGGTCGACGATCGTCACATTGCGCGGCGATAGCTGCGGCACCGCCGACGCGACCATATGCGTAATCGCGTTGACCTGGCCTTCGTCGAGCACGCGGCCCGGGTACAGATCGACCATCACCGACGCGGATGGCGGCTCGGCATCGCGCACGAACACCGATTGCTTCGGAATAGCCAGATGCACGCGCGCCGACTGCACGGTGGAAATCGATTGGATCGTGCGTTCGAGTTCGCCTTCGAGCGCGCGCTGGTAGTTGACCTGCTCGGCGAACTGGCTGATGCCGAATTTCTGGTTGTCGAGCAGTTCGAAGCCGACCGAACCGCTCTTCGGCAAGCCTTGCTGCGCGAGGCGCATGCGCATTTCGTGCACCTGATCGGCCGGCACCATGATCGCGCCGCCGCCTTCGGACAGCTTGTACGGAATATTGGCTTGCTGCAGTGCAGCGACGATCGCGCCGCCGTCGCGGTCCGACAGGTTGCTGTACAGCACTTTGTACTCGGGCGCGCGCGACCACATGACGAGGCCGACCACGACGGCGATCAGCACCGCGAGGGCAACGATCAGCGGCGCGCGCGGGTTGCCGCGCATCTGCGTAATCGACGACGGGAACGACGACAGCCGTTGCGCGAAGTTGCCGCCGAGGCCGCCAAGGTCGGCCGCGCCGGCCGACTGGCCGGCAGCGGCGCCCGCCGTGCCTGCGGCGGGCTGCGCATTGGCGAGGCCCATGCTGCGGCTTTCGGGGTTGATCAAGGAATTGGCTGACGAATCCATGCGTCGGGGTTCTCCGGGGTGCCAGGGTCCTGTCGGCGGGGGCCGCACCAGCGGCTGCGGGCGCGCGGACAGAGACTTTCACGTTGCGCATTTTCCCCCTCGGGATGCAACGCGATTGGCCGAATAGAGCAGGGTTTTCCCCCTAGTTTCGGGACTGTCCGGAAGGCGCCGCCGTTTATGCTTCCCGTCAATCCGGCATGGCGGCCGATCGTGGTTCGCACAGCCGGTTCTTCTTCACTCATGGAGACATCATGACCGTCGCGAATCCGCTTACTTCCGCGCTGCAACAGATCCAGTCGATGGCGTCGGAAGCGGCTGGCGATCCCGCCGCGCCGGCCGCGCAGGCCGGCGGCGCGCACGCCGGCAGCTTCGGCGCCGCGCTCAAGGCCTCGCTCGACAAGGTCAGCAACGACCAGGTCGCGGCCGAAGGCGAGGCCAAGGCATTCGAAGTCGGCGCGCCGAACGTGTCGCTCAACGACGTCATGATCGACGGCCAGAAGGCCGGCATCGGCTTCCAGTTCGCGCTGCAGGTGCGCAACAAGCTCGTCACCGCCTACAACGACATCATGCAGATGCAGGTGTAACCGCAACCTGTGCGGCGTCCCGCGCGCGGGTCGGTCAGTCCACGCTTCGGCACCCTAAAGCTTTGTTCCGACCGTCCGATAACACGGACACACAGTCACTGCTATGCGACCACGGGAGCGGCAGGGCTGGTTCGTCTGATCCAAGCGCAGCGCGCATCACACAGGAGGAGCGCCGATGTTTTCCCCAGGGCAGGCCGGAGCCAACGCTTACGCACGCGTGGGCAACGAGACAGGGGTGATGGGTGCGAGTCCGCATCGACTGATCGCGATGCTGATCCAGGGCGCGCGCCAGGCGATTGCGCAGGCGCGTTTCCATTTGCGGCAAGGCGAAGTCGGCCGGCGCGGCGAGACGATCGGCAAGGCGATCCGGATCATCGAAAGCGGCCTTCAGGCCTCGCTCGACCGCAACGCGGGCGGCGAGATCGCCGCACGGCTCGATGCGCTGTACGGGTATATGGCAAGGCGCCTGCTGGAAGCGAATATTAAAAGCAACGAAGCGATGCTGATCGAAGTCGACGGACTGCTCGCAACGATCGAGGAAGCATGGACGGGTATTGGGCCGGAAGTGGCGCGGATGGCTGCACAGTTATCCGCGGAAACGGTGAGATGACTGCAAATCAGGAATACTTCGCCCGCTATGAGGCGATCGCGGCAATCTCGTGCCGGATGTTGACGGCCGCCCGCGATGCGCTGTGGGGCGAACTGGCTCACATGCAGAACGAGTATCGCAGTCTGGTCGACAGTCTTAGAGAAGCTGAAGTGGGCGTGCATCTCGACGACGACGAGCGCGGCCGCAAATACGAGCTGATTCGTGAAATCCTCGCCAACGACGCCGCGATCCGCGAACTCGCGAATCCGCGTCTTGCGAAGCTGTCCGCGCTGTTCGCGGGCCGCACGGCGAAGGTACTGAAAGAGATCTACGGGGCGCGGTGAGACAGATCAGCCGCCGGCGCACGTACGCCGGCGGCGGTTTGCCTGTTTTTGTGCATTGCCTGCTTTCTGCTCTGTTTTTGCGCCCTGTTCGCGCACGGTTTCTTCGTGCTGCTTCGGCGCACTTCGTTTGCGCGCCATCCCACTCCGGTTTTTTGTTTCTAATTTCTGTTTTTTGCCTGGCGACGACAGGAAGGATGCATGACCAACATCGACACGGCCGTAGCTGCGCTGCTCGCGAGCCGCGTCGACAGCCTGTTGTCGATCGCTTCACGCGCGAACGCGTCGACCGCGCAAACGGGTACGTCGGCACTGGCCGTCGATACGCCGACCACCGGGGCGCCGGTATCGTTACTCGGTAACCAGCCGCAAGCCTCCGCACAAACCATCCTGTCGCGCATCGCGCTGACGCTCGACGCAATCATGCGTTCGGGCGGCGACGCGACGCCGTCGCTGGTCGGCCAGTGGCCGATCTGGCCGGTCGTGCCGGCGCTCGACGACGGCGCCGCCGCGCCGGCCGGCGGCGCGCAACCGGGAGCCGCGGGCGGCACTGCGGCGCAAGCGAATGCAGGCGGCGCTGCCACGTCTTCTTCGGCTGCGGCAGCTGCGCAGACCGACGCCGAAGCGGGCGCCGCGCAGGGCGCGGCGGGCGTCACGCCCTTGGCTGTCACCGTGCCGGTCGACGCGCTTGCCGCGGCGCTGCGCCAGACGGTCACCGAAAGCGGGCTGTTCTACGAATCGCATCTTGCGCAATGGCTAAGCGGACAGCGCCCGCCGGCGTCGCTGTTCGACGAGCCGCAGAACCGCCTCGTGCTCGAGAGCGCGCAAATGCCGCTTGACTGGTCTCCCGACGAAAGCGGCGGCGACGCCGACGGCGTCGCGCCGTGGTGGCGAGGCGGTTCCGCGCAGCAGGGCGGCGCGGCCCAGCCGAACCCGGGCTCGGCGCGCGAGGCGCAAGGCGCTCCGATGCCGATGACGGCGCGCTTCGCGGCGGCCGTGCAGGGATTCGCCGAAGACGCGTTAGGTGTCGGGACGCCAGCCGCGCGCGATGGCGCGCAGGGCGGCAACGCGAACGGCGGCATGAGCGGCGGCCAGGCGAATGTCCAGGCCAATGCGGCGCAGAGTCAGTTGTCGACGCAGATGATGGCTACGTCGGTGCATCCGGCGACGGTTACGCTCGTGCGTCAGCAGCTCGATCTGCTGGCGACCGGCGAATTCCGCTGGAGCGGCGAGGCGTGGCCGGGCGCGCGTCTGGACTGGACGATCGAAGAGCGCGGCGACCGCTGGTCGCGTGGCGGCGATGCCGACGCGCCCGATTCCGAAGCGCTGCGCCCGTGGCGCACGCGCTTGACGTTGTCGCTGCCGCTGCTCGGCACGGTCGACGCGGATCTCACGCTCGTCGGCACGCAGCTGACGGCGCGCGTGCAGGCGAGCCCGTCGGGCGCCGCGCGTCTTGCGGCGCAGGGCCACTCGTTCCGGCAGCGTCTCGCGGCGGTCGGCATCGCGCTCAATGCGCTGGCGATTCGCGAGATCGCCAGCGGGCCTGACGAAGGCGTCGCCGGCCGGCCCGCGGGCTGGACCGGCGCGCCTTCGATGCAAGCTGCGGCGGCCGCCTACGCGCGCGCCGCAGCGGCTGCCGCGGCAAGCGCCGCCGGCGCCGCGGGGGAAGTGCAGGCCGGCAGCCATGGCGACGTGCCGCCGTTCGATCTCTTCGACGGAGACATACCGCTTTGAGCCGCACGACCCGCAAAAGCGCCGCCGCGCTGTCCTACGACGACCACCAGCCGGGCGCCGCGCCGCGCGTGGTCGCGAAGGGCTATGGGCTCGTCGCGGACATGATCGTGCAACGCGCGAAAGAAGCGGGCCTCTATGTGCACGAGGCGCCCGAGATGGTGTCGCTGCTGATGCAGGTCGACCTCGACTCGCGGATTCCGCCGCAGCTTTACGCCGCGGTCGCGGAGCTGCTCGCGTGGCTGCACCGGCTCGAAAGCGGCGCGGCCGACGCGGCCGATACGGCCGCGCAGGACGACGAGATCAACCTCGCGGTCGACGCGGCTGACCCGGCCAATGCGGCCGACCCGGCCGTCGATGCGGCGGCCGCGCGTTTGCCGCGCGGCGACGTGCCGCCGACGCGGTGGTTGAAGTAGAGCGCGAGATCGGGCTTACCCCGCAAACGCGCGCCCGACGATCGCCGCATGATCGAGCGCAGCCGGCAGCGTCCCATAGACACGCCCACTGTCGCCGCAACGGTCCGCGATTCGCGTCGCAATGAATGCATCGGCAACGAGCGGCGGCGCATGCTGGACGAGCAACACCGCCTGCGCGATCAGCACCAGTTGCTGCGCGATACGGCGGGCAGCGGCTTCGCGCGTGTCGGGCGATGCGGCGAGTGTCGCGAGCAGCCGGTCGAGCGCGGCCGGCAGTGCCGAAGCACGCGCCGCGTGCTGTTGCGCGACGCCGCGCCACTGGGTCAGCAGCGCCTGCGCTGCTTCCGGTTCCTTTTCGAGCGCGCGCAGCACGTCGAGGCACATCACGTTGCCCGATCCTTCCCAGATCGAATTGACCGGCGCCTCGCGGTAGAAGCGCGCCATCGGCCCTTCTTCGACATAGCCGTTGCCGCCCCAGACTTCCATCGCTTCGCCGGTGAATTCCAGTGCGCGCTTGCAGATCCAGTATTTCGCCGCCGGCGTGACGAGGCGCCGCCACGCGCGCTCCTCGAGCGTGCCGGTCGTGTCTTCGAATGCGCGTGCAAGCCGCATGACGAGCACCGTCGCCGCTTCCGATTCGAGCGACAGGTCGGCGAGCACGTTGCGCATCAGCGGCTGTTCGGCGAGCAGCCGGCCGAACGCGCTGCGATGGCGCGCGTGGTGGATCGCCTGCACGAGCGCCGCGCGCATCAGTCCGGTGCTGCCGAGCGCGCAATCGAGGCGCGTGTAGTTCGCCATTTCGATGATCGTCGGCACGCCGCGGCCCTCGTCGCCGATCATCACGCCGTACGCGTCGAAGAATTCGACTTCGCTGCTCGCATTCGAGCGGTTGCCGAGCTTGTTTTTCAAACGCTGGATGCGCACCGCGTTCTTGCCGCCGTCGGGCGTGAAGCGCGGCACGAAGAAGCACGACACGCCTTCGTGATCGTCGGTGCGCGCGAGCACGAGATGCGCATCGCACTGCGGCGCCGAAAAGAACCACTTGTGACCGACGAGCCGATATTCGCCGCCGCGGCCCGAGCCGCCCGCTCCGGGCGCTGCGAACGCGTGCGTGCGGTTGCTGCGCACATCGGAGCCGCCCTGTTTTTCGGTCATGCCCATGCCGATCATCATCGATTTCTTTTGCGCGAGCGGCACGTCGCGCGCATCGTGTTCGCGCGTGTAAAGCTTGTCGCGCAGCGCGGCAAACAGCTGCGGTTCGCGTTGCAGCACGGGAATGCTCGCGAAGGTCATCGTGATCGGGCACAAAGCGCCTGCTTCGATCTGCGCATGCAGCAGATAGGCCGCGCAACGCGCGACCATCGCACCGGGCTGCGGGTCGGAGAACGGCAGCGCGTGCACGCCGGCGCGGCGCAGTTGCGCCAATAACGTATGCCATGCCGGATGGAATTCGAGCGTGTCGATGCGTTCGCCGCGCGGACTGTGCGTCATCAGTTCGGGTGTGTGGCGGTTCGCGAGCTCGCCGAGCGCGAGCATGTCGGGCGAACTCAACGCCGCGCCGTCGCGTTCGAGCGCGGCGCGATGCCAGCCGGCGCCCTCGCGTTCGACGGCGGCGACGAGCGCCGCGTCGCTCGCGAACAGGTTGTATCCGGCGAGTAGCGGTACCTGATTTGTCACTTCGTGCGTGTTGCCGGGTCCGAATGTTTCCATCAGAGGTCTCCGTCTGCAACGTGGGCGAGCGTCGTCGATTGTCGCGCGGCCCGTGCTGTCATGGTGATTTTTCGAAGCGGCGGGGCGGCATGGCGAACGCGCGGCGTCAGGCGAGCGGCTTGCTACGGTGAGGACGCGGACGGCAGGGCGGCGCCGCGCACCGTACGCACGCGCGTGCGAAATCGCCAGACGCGGAGTCATCCAGCGATGATGGAAAGCCTCGGAATGGGCAGTGCGAAACAGAATGCGGCAGACGACCTGCATGCGTCGCGCACGCGCGGCCGCCGCGCGAAAACGCTTACCCGGTATGCGGGAAAGCCGGTTTTGCTACTGCTGCAATATATCGGCCGCCGCCCCGTTGCGCATGCGCTCGTCCTGCTCGGCATCGTGGTCGCGGTCGGCTGCTCGCTCGGGTCGCAGTTTGCAATCCGCAATCTCATCGATGCGTTGCCTCACGGGCGCGCCCACCCGGCCGGCGTGATTGCCGCATTTATCGTAATCGTCGTGCTGCTGTTCGCCGACAACCTGTTCTGGCGCGTATCGGGCTGGATCAGCGTGCGGACCTTCGTCGCGGTGACGGGCGATGTGCGGCGTCAGCTGTTCGGTTACGTAACCGGCCATTCTTCGGCGTATTTTTCCAACGTTCGGCCCGGCATGCTCGCAAGCCGCGTATCGGCGACGGCGAACGCCGTGTTTTCGATCGAAAACACGGTGGCTTGGGTCGCGTTGCCGCCGTTGCTATCGGTGCTCGGCGCCATCGCCATGCTCGCTTGGGTCAATCTGTGGATGGCGTTTTCACTGATGCTGATCTCGGTGTGCATGGCCGCATTCCTGTTCTGGCTCGCCAGCAAGGGAAACAGCAAGCATATGCGCTTCGCGTCCGATGCGGCGTCGGTCGACGGCGAACTCGTCGATGTGATCGGCAATATGGCGACGGTGAGGATGTTCGTCGCAACCGAACGCGAAAGTGCACGGCTCGACTCTATTCTCGCCGGCGAGATGGCGTCGCGCCGAACGAGTCTGCGCTACCTCGAGAAGCTGCGTCTGCTGCATGCGGTCGCGACGGCGGTGCTGTCGGCGGGGCTGCTCGGCTGGGTCTTGTGGCTGTGGACGCAAGGGCGCGCGACGACCGGCGACGTCGTGCTCGTCAGCTCGCTCGGGTTTGCGATCCTGCATGGCACGCGCGACCTCGCGGTCGCGCTCGTCGACCTGACGCAGCATGTGGCGCGGCTTGCCGAAGCGGCGCAGTCGCTGCTCGTGCCGCGCGAGATGGAGGAGGCGATCGGCGCGCCCGCGCTGCAGATCCGCGACGCGAATATCGACTTCGAAAACGTCACCTTCGCGTATCCGGGCCGCCGGCCGGTGCTCGATCACTTCAGCCTGCATATCGACGCGGGGCAGCGCGTCGGCCTCGTCGGGCCGTCCGGTGCCGGAAAGACGACGATACTCGCGCTGCTGCAACGTTCGTTCGATCCGCCGAGGGCGTCGGGCGCGGTCGCGATTTCGGGCCAGCGGCTCTGCGATGTGAGTCTGGCAAGCCTGCGCGACGCGATCTCGGTCGTACCGCAGGACACCTCGCTGTTCAACCGGACGCTGCTCGAGAATATTCGCTACGGCAAGCCCGACGCGAGCGAAGAAGAAGTGCTGCGGGCCTGCGAGCGCGCGAACTGCCTCGACCTGATCCGCTCGCTGCCCGATGGCCTCGAGACGGTGGTCGGCGAGCGCGGCGCGCGGCTTTCCGGCGGGCAGCGGCAGCGCATTGCGATCGCGCGCGCGTTTCTGAAGGATGCGCCTATCCTGCTGCTCGATGAAGCGACGTCCGCGCTCGATAGCGAATCGGAGGCGGCCATCCAGCTGGCGCTCGACCGGCTGATGAAGGGGCGCACCGTGGTGGCGATCGCGCACCGGTTGTCGACGCTGCGCAACTTCGACCGCATCGTGGTGATCCAGCATGGGCGGCTCGTCGACGATGGCGCGCCCGGCGAGCTTGCGAAACGCGCGGGGATCTATCGCGATGTGCTGCTGCGGCAGGAGCGGCGCGCGGGAGCCGCCGCGTTCGAGTGACCGTGTTGCGAGCTCGAGCGAAGCAGGCGCCGACCGGCAACCCGCATACGTGTCCTAGCGCTTTTTCCGGTATCTGCCGAACACGAAGCCCGTGATCAGGCCGGCGCCAAGCACGGCACCCGCCACCCACCATGTCGCGAACAGCGGCGACGCATCGGATTGACTTTCCGGCGCCACCACAGCGGCTATCTCGCTCGCGCTGATTTGCGTCATCGACTTGATCTCGTCGATGCCGTAGATACATAGCTCACCGGTCGGAAGCGCACAGAACCGCGTGGCAGGGCATTGCGTCAGAATTTTTTGCGGGGCGCCTTCTGCGCACACGGCTCCCGCCCCTTTCAGCACCCGCAGGGTGACATCCGGGTACTTCGTGATCTGTTCAGGCATCGAATCGACCTCTCCACCATTGGCCGACGGCTTAGGCCGCTCTTCGCCGGGCGGGCGTGGCCGCCGGAGCGCGGCGCGTGTCAGTCATACAGCACCGACGGCAGCCACAGTCCAATGGCGGGAAACAGATAAAGCAGCACGACGGCGACGATCTGAATCGCCATGAACGGCAGCATGCCGGCGAAGATCTGATTCAACGTCACATGCCGCGGCGCGACGCCCTTCAGATAGAAGGCGGCCATCGCGACCGGCGGCGACAGGAATGCGGTTTGCAGATTGAGCGCGACCAGCAGGCCGAAGAAAAGCGGATCGATATTGAAGTGCGCGAGCAGCGGGATAAAGATCGGCATGAAGATGACGATGATCTCCGTCCATTCGAGCGGCCAGCCGAGCAGAAAAATAATGACCTGCGACAGCACCATGAATTCGAACGCCGACAACTGCATCGACAGGACCCACCGCTCGATCAGCGCCTGTCCGCCGAGCAGCGCGAACGCCGCCGAAAAGATCGACGCACCGACGAAAAGCCAGCACACCATCGCACTGGTCCTGGCGGTCAGAAACACCGATTCCTTCAGGACGGTGAAATTCAGCTGCCGATACAGCGCTGCGAGTACCGTGCCTCCCAATGCGCCGACGGCGGCGGCCTCGGTCGGCGTCGCGAACCCGAACACGATCGAGCCGAGCACGGCCACGATCAGCGCGGCAAGCGGGAAAAACGAGCCGAGCAGCATCTTGAAAACTTCGAGGCGCGCAAAATCGAACCATAGATAGAAAGCGACCGTCAGCAGCGCAGCGATCCCGACGCTGATCCAGAACCACTTCGACGGTTGACCGGCCGCATGTTGTTTCGAGGTGTCCGCTGCGCCCGGACTCTCCACGCGCGGCGCGGCGGGCGCCGCGAGTGCCGCTTCGTCCGCCTGGCGCGGCGCGGCCGCATCGGCCGCTGCGGGCTCGCCCGGCGGCGCCTGCAGGCTGTCGAGGCCCGTCGACGATGACTCGTCGAGAAAGCGTCGTTCGTTGAGGTCCACCGGCGCGGCCGCGGTCAGAGCCGGCGGTGGCGCCACCGACACGCGGTAGCCGAGCAGCGCGGCACCGAGCACGGTGATCGCGGGAATCAGCGCGATTGCGATTTGCCTGTTGAGCACGCGTCGCGGCGCGGTGGTATTGCGCCTGTCGCGCCACAGGCGCAGCAGCGCGATCAGCGCACCGGCACGGCGCGTACCGGCCGCGTGTTGCGCATAGTCGGGCAACGGCACGCGACGCTCGTCCCCGGACAGCGGCGGCGCGAGGTCCGGCCGCAGCTTCGCGATGACGATGGTGTAGACGATGTAAAGTCCGGCGAGCATAAGTCCTGGGAAAAACGCGCCCGCATACAACTGCACGACCGACACGCCCGCGGTCGCGCCATACACGATCAGAAGAACCGACGGCGGGATCAGGATGCCGAGGCAGCCTCCGGCGGTAATCACGCCGGCCGACAGCCGCGTGCCGTAGCCGGCCTTCAGCATCGCCGGAAAAGCGAGCAGCCCCATCAGCGTCACGACCGCGCCGACGATGCCGGTTGCAGTGGCGAAAATCGCGCACGTGGCGAGCGTGGCGACCGCGAGCGAACCGGGAATGCGCGCGAGCGCGAGATGCAGGCTCCTGAACAGACGGGCGACGAGGTTGGCGCGCTCGATCAGATAGCCCATAAAGACGAACAGCGGAATGGAGATCAGCACGTCGTTGGTCATCACGCCGTAGGCGCGCTGCACCATCAGGTCGAGCGTCTGCCGGACCGCCAGCTCGGGGCTCGCACTTCGATAGGCGAGCCACGCGAACAGCACGCCCATGCCCATCAAGGTGAACGCGGTCGGAAAACCGAGCATGATGCAGATCACGATCAGCGCGAGCATCAGGAGGCCGAGATGCTCGTTGGTCATCGCGGACGGCGCCGGCATCAGAAAGACAATCGCGGCGAGCACGAGCGCCATCAGACAGAGTCCGAACCACGCTTCTTTTCTCATGGTGCGCTCCGTGTGCCGGTCGTGCTGTCACTCGCGTGTGGCGCCGACACCGCGACTTCCCGCTCCGGTACGTCGATCGACTGCCTGAGCTTCTCGACGTCGACTTCCTCGACATCGCCCGCGCGTCGTGGCCAGTTGCCGCGCCGCAGGCAGATCGCGCAGCGCACGATTTCGGCCGCGCCCTGCAGCAGCAAAAACGCGCCCGCTATCGGTATCACGGCCTTGAACGGGTAGATCGGCGGGCCGTCGGCGGCAATCGACGAGTGTTCGTTCTGCGCAAGGGAATCGCCGAAAAATGCGATGCCGGCCCAGACGAGCGCGACGGTGCCGGGAATGAAGAAAACGAGGTACAGCACGAGATCGACGAGCGCTTGCGCGCGCGGCGGAAAGAAGCCGTACAGCACGTCGCCGCGTACATGGCCGTTGCGCGACAGCGTATAGGCGCCGGCCATCATGAACAGCGTGCCGTACAGCATGTTCGCCGCATCGAACGCCCATGCGTGCGGCGTGCCCAATGCGTAACGCGAGAAGACCTCGTACGAAATCATCAGCGTCAGCGCGACGATCAGCCATGCGAACGCCTGACCTACCCATGTGCTGATCGCGTCGACACGCAGCAGTAGCTTTTGCATGGATCGCTCACACCGGTTGCCCGCGAACATCCCTCATGCTTTTTTGCCGAAATAGTGCGCGGCTGCCATCCGGTAGTCGACGTTCGTGTCGCTTTGCCAGCGCGTCGTACGCTCGGCGAATGCGCGCATCGAATCGTTGACTTTCTTGAACGCGGGATTCTCTTTCTCTTTTCTGGCGACGATCTCGTCCCAGGCCTTGAGCTGTGCCTGCAGCACCGTATTCGGCGTCGCGTAAAACTTCACGCCTTGTTGCTGCAGCGCGATGTAGTCCTTCGAATAGCGGTCGATCGCTTTCCACGACATATCCTGCGACGCCGCTTCGACCGCGTTGCCGATGATCGCCTTCAGATGCGGCGGCAGCGCGTCGTATTTCGGTTTGTTGAAGAGAATCTCGAACGTTTCGGAGCACTGGTGAAAACTGCGCAACATGCAGATCTTCGATACGTCGGGAAAACCGAGCTGGCGATCCGAACTCGCATTGTTGAACTCGGCCGCGTCGATCAGGCCGCGGTCCATCGCCGGAACGATTTCGCTGCCGGGCAGCGCGTTGACCGCCGCGCCCATCGCCGTGAAGATGTCGATCGACAGTCCGACGGTACGAAACTTTGTGCCTGCGAGATCGTCCGGCTTCGTGATGGCCTTCTTGAACCAGCCGAGCGGCTGTGTCGGCATCGGTCCGTACAGATAGGACACGACGTTCAGATTCAGGTTGCGGTAGATCTCCGCGAGCAACTCCTTGCCGCCGCCGTACTTGTGCCAGGCGAGCAGCATGTTCGCATCCATGCCCCACGCCGGGCCCGAGCCCCACAACAAGTCGGATCGTAGCCATGTCGTTCTGTGAGCCAAGGAGTTGGTAGAATGTTTTGTCTTTCTAAGACCGCTTGGC